>SPLB01000276.1 GCA_004566265.1 Paracoccaceae bacterium
ACAATCACGCGAAATGGGATCAGCGCGATCAGGGCGAGCAACAGCTTGACCATCCAGTCAGCAACCGCCAGCGATACCCAAAGCGGGGCCACAGGACCAGCACCAAGGATCGGCAACATCTCACCTGCCCAAGATACGTCGTTTGCCGGTTCAATCCATGTCAGCGCGCCAGAGAAAGCAATTGTGAAGAACACTGCGGTATCGAGGGAAGCGCCCACGAGGGTCGAAGCCAGCGGCGCGCGCCACCAAACACCCGACCGCAGGGCCGAGAAAATCGCAACATCGGTTAGCTGGGCCATCAGGAAGGCAAGGCCAGAGCCAATTGCAATACGCAGGGTCACAAGTGGACCAAATTCCCCCATGATCTGGGTGCCGATCAGCGAACAAATGACGCCAACGACAAAACCAGCCAGCACCACGCGGCGGGCGGGACCTGCGCCATAAACGCGGTTCATGATGTCGGTAACGAGAAATGCGACAGGATAGGTGAAAGCCCCCCAGGTCAGCCATTGGCCAAAGAGGAACTGAACGAGAATGTTGGAGGCCACCACAACGGCAGCCATGGCAAAAATGCCGGGCAGATAAAGGCGGTTCATGTTGGATCCGTTTTTTAGACAAGGTCGCGGAGACTTGTGTGCCAATGGTGGGGTGGCACAGGTTGCCGAAAGGGCTTAAGCGGGATTTATCCACAAGGCAAGTGATTTCGCCGCAGCCGCCTGGTTATGCAGCCTGCACGTCACAGCCCAGATGCGCTGAATCCAGAGAGTGCACCCACCGTCCCGAGACGCCTTTGAACGATTTAGAACGACATCACTTACCGGTTCGCTCGAGCTGCGTCTGATCTGCAAGGTCTCAAGCTGTGCAGATGAGTGGCAGCCTGTAAAAGCCGTCCTGCCCTCCTGCTGAGGGCGTGCTAAATCCCTATTCGGAGCGCAAAACGTGGGCGCATTGCGCGGGCAGATCCGACAGGCGCGCCTCTCGACGTGGTTTGGGCCTGGGCGCGTTTGGATCACGCGGTTGCGGTGGCGGTGGGTTCAGAATATTGCGAACCCATTGTTCTGCTTCAGCGCAGCCGTCCCCTTTGGGTGGCATGGCCTGATCCACACAGCCCTTTGCCCCCCGCGGACACGCCAGACGCACATGAAAATGGTAATGATGCCCCCACCAAGGACGGATTTTGCGCAACCAGCGGCGGTCGCCTGTCTCATCGTTGCACATGCGCACCTTGGCACCGGGAAAGACAAAGATTCGCGCGACGCGCTTGTCTTTGGCGGCGGCCCGCAGCACGGCGTGATGTTGGGCGCTCCAGTTGTTGTTCACATAAGCACCCTTAGCACGGCGCAGGGAAATTGAGGAAATACTCTCACGTTCCTTGCGGCTCAGGTTCAAGCGTTCTGGTGGAAGCATCCAGATGTCCGCGTCAAGGCCAATCTGGTGGCTGCGGTGGCCCGACAACATGGGCCCGCCGCGCGGCTGGCTGATGTCGCCCACATAGAGACCTTCCCATCCCGGTTGCTTTGCGGCAAAGCGGCTGAGGTCCTGGATGAAGTCGATGGTGTCCGGGTGGCCCCAATTGCGGTTGCGCGACAGGCGCATGGCCTGCCATGTTGGACCCGTTTCAGGCAGGGCCACAGCACCTGCAACACAGCCTTTGGCGTAGGATCCCAAAGGGGCGGGGCGTTGTTTGGACCCTTTGGTTTCCGCCCCGAACAGCTGTTTTGCGGGGACTTCAGCATGCAACGGCAGAGCCAGCGCGTAGAAGAAACCGGTTACAATTGCGATCAGAACTTGAATCTGTTTCAACGCCGGTCTCCTTGGCTGTCCACCCACTTCAATAGAAGCAGACCCGCTAGGAACAGCACAATAACCGGAGAGAGGCCAATGCGTGCATTTTCCGTTGCTGTGGTCACAAGGCCGATCAGGGCAGGCGCCAGGAACGCGGTGGCGCGGCCCGAAAGGCCATATAGACCAAATGCCTCGGTTGCGGTGTCTGGTGTGGTGTGGCGTACCATCAGCGATCGGCTTGCTGCCTGCAGGACACCGCCAAAGCCGCCGATCAAAGCGCCGCATATCATGAACATCTGGTCCGGCAGACCAGAGCCATCGGCCAGTGGAATGCCAAAAAGCGCATCGCGGGACATGTTCACCACCACAAAGCAGACTGACATTAGAACGAGGATCGAGGCGATGATCACTGGTTTCGGCCCAAAGGCGCGGTCTGCCTTGCCGCCAAGCCAGCTGCAGACGGAAGCAGAGGTCGCCCCAAGAATGCCAAATACTCCGATCTGTGTCAGTTCCCAGTCCAGCACCAGCTTCGCATAAACCCCGCCGAACATATAGAGCCCGTTAAGTGCGTCACGATACAACATCGACGCCCCAAGGAAAAATGCGAGGCTCAGGCGTTGCCTCAGCGCCTTGATCGAGGCAAACACCTTGCGCAGTGCCCCCGCGATATCGCCGCCCCGGCCGCGCGTATTTCGATCCCGCACCCAAAGGAAGTATGGGATCATAAAGACCGCGAACCACAGCGCGGTGAAGGGGCCGACGGCGCGCGTTCCTTCTTTGGCATCAGCGTTTAAACCAAAGGCCGGGTCCAGCCCGATCAGTGTTTTTCCATTGCCTTGTTCCACCAAAAACAACAGAATTATAAACAGAGACAACACCCCGCCTAGATATCCGAAAGCAAACCCAGATCCGGATATGTCCCCGACCTCATCCTGATCGCCAAGTTTGGGCAGCTGGGCATTGATAAAGATCGTCGCGCATTCTGCGCCGATGAAACCAGTTGCAAAGCTCAGCAGCACAAATGTCAGATTGCTGCCTGCGGGGTCGGTAAACCACAGGCCGATAGCGCCAAGCACATAGGCGATGGAAAATGCCGTGATCCACGGCCGTCGCCGCCCACTCTGGTCCGCCATGGCGCCAATGACTGGCCCGAGCAGGCCGATGGCCAGACCGGTAAGCGTCATGGAGGTCGACCAAACGGCTTGTGCACGCGCCTTGGCGATGTCGCTTTCAAGGCCGAGGCTTAAAAAGTGCTCTGTCGCGGCAGCAGCAAAAAAGGGGCCAAAGATAAAGGTGACCAAAAGTGTGTGATAGGGCTGGCTGGCCCAATCGAAAAACCACCATCCCCAGATCCGTTTGCGATTGTTCGTAGCTGTGAAAGTCCCGGCCATGGGTATGTTCCTCAAAGTCTACATACCCTAATGAAGTGCTCAGCCCACTCTGGCAAGCTGTTCAGTGCTGTTCTGCATGGGCGGCCAGGGACGTTTGTCTTCGGCATCACACCAAGCTTGCACCCAATCTGGCAAGGGCGGACTTCGCAGATCGGCCTGCCCCCAGGCGGCGACAACCTCTGTCGGCGGCACAATGCCTTTTTTGTTGGTAAAACAGGTCCGCAACAGCGCATGACTGGCGCATTCCCCGTTTCGTTTCCAGATGCTTTGTTCCATATAGAAAAACTTGTCGTCCCAACCAATCGCACGGCTACGCATCTCAAACGGCTCAAAGGCAAAAATCCGGCGGCGATAGCGAATGGTGCTGCCTGCGACGGCGATGGCCCACTTGTTGTTTTTCAGCACAGGAACCAGTCCTAACCGCACAGCCAGCATGGTGCGGCCCAGATCAAACAGGGTGAAGGTGCGCCCATTGTTGAGCTCCATCCAGATGTCCA
>SPLB01000277.1 GCA_004566265.1 Paracoccaceae bacterium
CGGCCCACGAAACCGAGGTTGCCTCTGCCGCGACCATCGCATCCGGGGCAAACAGCACGTAGGTTTCATCATACAGGGCCGTGAATGTTACCTGATCTTTTCCAAGGCTGTCGCTATAGGTAATGCCCGCGTCAATTGTGCCGTCAAACAGCCGTTGCTGTAGGGCGATTGAAGTCGTGACCTCGATTCGCACCAAAAGCTTGGGATGTGCTTCGTGCAGCCGGGCCGTCACCTGCGCGGCAAAGGCCGTGGCTGTAGGCACCACGCCCAAAACCAACATCCCCGTAACCTGCCCTTTGGCGGCAGCGATTTCCTGTTCCAGCGCCTTTGCCCCATCCAAAATACCGCGCGCATGGCGCAAGATCATTTCCCCTTCTTCGGTCAACCCCTGAAACCGATTTCCGCGACGAACAACAGTCAGGCCAAGACGTTCCTCAAGTGCCCTCAATCGCATGGAGAATGCAGGCTGAGACAATGCACATTCCTTTGCGGCTTTGGCGAAATGACGGTGGCGTGCAAGCGCTGAGAGGAGCTGAAGTTCTTTGAGTTCGATCATGCCTCTCAGGTTGCACATACTGCGCCCAAGGTCGATCCCTTACACTTCATTCGCGCACAGTGATCAAGGCGAATAAAATGGTGTCGGACTCGCGTTAAGCGAGCGGTAAGCTGATTGGGCTAAGACTTTTGGGACCTGTCCAACCTGCGACAAGTGCCAGTTCTCGGAACGCGGCGGTTCTTCCGCACTGTTCAGCTCTGACCGGCACCCCTTGCAAGAGGCTGAAATGACGACTAAATTCTTAGATCTTAGCCGCAAATTTGGGGCTTCCATGTATGTTAAAATTGGCGCTTTGGTCGCTGCGGTGACAGTAGGATTCGCGATTTTTATTGTGGTCGCGAACCAGATCATCATAAACCGCGCAGTCCTTGATGGTGTGCTCAGCCTTGGCGCCACATCGACAACCTCGATCGCCTCAAACAGCGGCACCGCAATCATGTCCGGTGACACAGAGCGGCTGGTCGCCAGCCTTGCAGAGATGCTCGAATTGTCACAGGGGCGCGCGGTCTATGGCGTTGTTTTGAACAGTGAAGGCACAGTTCTCGCCAGCTCTGGAGAGAATACTGCATTGGGTGCTGCGGATCTACAATATCTTGCCAATGTTGCAATGCAGACTTGGGCCACTGAAACGACAGGCGACGGCCGATTGATCGCGGCCCCTGCGCGGTCGGACAACGGAGAAATCGTTGGCGCGGTGGGGTTTATCTGGTCGCAGGAGCAAGCGTTCTCAAGCCTGCTGGAACAGCAGATTGTCGTCTACGGCATAGCGGCCGCGCTGCTTCTATTTTTAACCGTCCTCGCCGCTTGGGGGCTGCATTGGCTTTTGACCCGCCCCTTGCAAGCTGTGCGGGACGGTGTTCAAGCCCTCGCCGAGGGCCGTTTTGATACAGGCCCCATGATGCCCAATCGTCGCGATGAGATTGGTGAAATCGCCCGAGCAGTGGAAGGGTTGAAGAAACATCTGCAAAATGCCCAAGAGTTGGCGCGCACCCGGGAGGTATCGCAGCAGAATCAGGCGGATGTTGTTACCGTGCTAAATCGAGCTCTGAAGCGCATGTCGGATGGGGATCTAACCCTCACAATTGACGACCCATTTGCGCAGGAATACGATTCCCTCAGACGGCATTTTAATTCAACACATGCCACCATTGTCAGCGTCATTGACGCGGTAATCGAAAGCTCCGAGCGGATCCGATCCAGTGCGGAAGAGATTGCGCAATCCTCAGGCGACCTTGCAACGCGCACCGAAAGCCAGGCGGCAACTTTGCAACAGACAGCCGGAGCGATAGAGTTTTTGAACAATGGTGTGAGATCTGCAGCGGATTCGGCCCATGCCGTGGAGGCAATCATGGGGGACGCGCGTGATACAGCAGAAGGCAGCGGTGAGGTCGTCGCGGCTGCTGTAGAAGCCATGTCGAAGATTGAAGACAGTTCGCAAAAGATCACCAAGATCCTCGGGTTGATCGACGAGATTGCGTTCCAAACAAATCTTTTGGCCCTGAACGCAGGGGTTGAAGCCGCGCGAGCCGGCGAAGCTGGGCGCGGTTTTGCCGTCGTCGCGTCCGAGGTGCGCGCACTGGCGCAGCGGTCCTCTGATGCGGCGCAAGATATCAAGCAGCTGATCACGGAAAGCAATGACCACATCCACGAAGGCGTGCAGCTGGTCGGCCGCACCGGTGAAGAGTTGGAAAAATTGATTGGGCGTGTCGGCACGATTTCCGAGCGTGTTTCAGAGATCGCGAGTAGCGCAGAGAACCAGTCGGTAACGCTGAATGAAATCAACACGGGCGTTGGACAGTTGGATGGAGTCACACAACACAATGCTGCAATGGTTGAACAAACCACTGCAGCAAGTCAGATTTTGCGCAGTGATGCCACCCAACTTGCGCGGATTGTTTCTGTTTTCAAAACCGGGGTAACGGAGACAAATACCACCACGGATGCCGTACCGGCTTTAAAAAACCTCGTGGAAACACAGCCAACAGCAGCGCTCCCAGACGGTACGATTATTTTCGATGAACCTGATGAGAAAGCCTATCCAGGCAAAGAACCTGTGATGGGCTCTGTGGCACAAATCGTTTGAAGGTCGATCTTTCCATTACAGCGTTGCCTTTGACGACTGAATCGCGGGGGATTCCCACAGGCCCGGTTTTGTGATTCATCCTGTTTGGGAGGACGTGTCATGGCCAATGTACTTTCGATGGACCTCCGGGTCCGCTTCAAGACGTTAATAGATCAACGTCTTGAAGCGGCCGCAGCGGGGAAGATGCTGCTTGTGAGCCCCGCCACTGCGGCCCGTTGGGGCAAGAAGGGTCGCGAGGGTGCTTCTCTTGAG
>SPLB01000278.1 GCA_004566265.1 Paracoccaceae bacterium
GCATGGGCCAAACGGCCAGCTACCGCTAGATTCATCCTGTCCCAGTTTGATCTGTTTTTAACGCAAAACCAAAAAACTGCCGACAACCTGCGCCGGATCAGAGTAGCGCCTGACCGTATTCGCCCCGGAAGCAATTTAAAAGCCGTCTCTGCCCCTCTGCCGGTCGATCAGACAGCGCTGAAAGACCTCCAGTCCGCATTGGGCGACCGTCCCCTGTGGGTGGCATCATCGACCCACGCAGGCGAGGAGGAAACTGTCCTCTGCGCGCATGCACAAATTCTAAAGTCGCATCCCGACGCCTGTCTACTTCTGGCCCCGCGCCACCCCGAACGTGGCGACACGGTTGAGGCACTGATCCATGGCGCGGGCTTCAGCCTAGCGAGGCGCAGCCGCAAAGACGCGCTTGCAGCCGACACACAGGTCTATCTGGCAGACACCTTGGGCGAAGTTGGCACCTGGTATGCGCTCTGCCCGCGGGTGTTTATGGGCGGTTCCCTGAAGAACATTGGCGGCCACAACCCCTTTGAACCCGCGCAGCTGGGCGCAACTGTTCTGACGGGCCCCGGCTGCTTCAATTTCGCTGAAAGCTACGCCGAGATGATCCGCGCCGGTGCCGCCCGTGAGGCCAGCACCGCAGAGGCCATTGCCGCGCAGATCATCGCATGGCTGCAGTATCCACGCGAATTGGAACTGGCCTGCGCCGCCTCAACCGCGTATATCGCCCGGCAAAGCGACCATTTGGACAAGACCGCCGCGGCATTGATCGACCTCCTGCCAGCGGGCTGAATGACAGGACCGCATATGCAAAAGATCGACTTGCGCCAGATCGACGTGATCGCGCCAAACTTCAAAAAACGCCATTCTGGCGTCACCTCCACAGTCCTGCGACTTCTACCAATTCAAGCGCAGCACATCGCAATCACTTCCGCCGCTCCTGACCTGCCCGAAGATGTACCCAATTTGAACCCGTACAGGCTCATCCTCATGCCGCGTTCGGGTCCTTCGGGCGTGCGGGTCTGGCATGCACGGCGCAATGTCGAAATGATTGCCGGGCTGGCTCTGAAGTATCTCTTTTGCAAACGCCTGAAGCTGATGTTCACCTCAGCTGCCCAGCGCCGCCACACTGGCTTTACCCGTTGGCTTATCCGGCAGATGGATAAGGTGATCGCCACCTCTGCAAAATCCGCAAGCTATCTGGACGTTGACGCGCAGGTGATCCGCCACGGCGTTAATTGCGAGCTGTTCCAACCAGTTGCCAACCGCGCCGTCCTACGTGCGACGCTGGACCTGCCAACCGATGGCTTGCTGGTGGGCTGTTTTGGCCGTATCCGCCCGCAGAAGGGAAATGACCTTTTCATCAAAGCAATGATCAAGGCCTGCAAGGTCAACCCCGAGACCCGCGCTCTGATGATGGGGCGCGCTGTTGGTGAACACGCGGCTTTCCTGCAAGGGCTTAAAGACGAGGTCGAAGCCGCAGGCCTGTCTGACCGCATCCTGTTCAGAGACGAGGTCGATATCGAAGATGTCCCCAGTCACTTTCAGGCGCTGGATCTCTACGTCGCGCCACAACGCTGGGAAGGCTTTGGCCTTACACCGCTGGAAGCCATGGCGTGTGGCGCGCCGTCCATTTCCACCCGGGTCGGCGCCTTTGAAGAGCTGATCGTTCCTGGTGAGACCGGCACCCTTTGTGACATTGAGGATCTCGACAAGATAACCGCGGATATTATCCACTGCCTCTCTGACAAGCAGCGCTTACATAAGATGTCCGTGGCCTCGCGCCAACATGTTGTAACGAACTTCCGCCTCGAAGGCGAAGCCGCAGCAATCATTGACGTCTACCGCCAACTCCTCGCGAGGTAGGTTACCCAACAACACGCAGACCACACGGCACGCTTCCGTTCTACCGGGGGTCGGGGGCGCAGAGCCTCCGACCCTTAGGTCATTATCCTGCCGCAGGCATCCGTTTTTCTACCACGTCAGCCCACCAGCTGCACCCCGCAGGGATTGCATCATCATTGAAATCGTACTTCGGGTGGTGTACCGCAGCGGTGTCGCCATTCCCAATCAGGATATAGGCTCCTGGACGCTCTTCCAGCATAAAGGAAAAGTCCTCGCCCCCCATGACAAGCGGCGCTTCTTCGCACGCGCCAGAAATCCCGCGCGCGACTTCCGCAGCAAACTCAGTCTGGTCATGGTGGTTCACCATAGCCGGGTATGAACGTGTGTATTTTACGTCCGCAGAACCACCGAAGGTAGCTGAAATGCCGGTGCAAACTTCTTCGATGCGGCGCTCGGCCAAATCACGGATGCCACCGTCCATTGTCCGCACAGTCCCCTTGATGCGCACACGTTCAGGGATCACATTGAAGGCGTTAGATGAGGTTTCAAACGAGGTCACTGAAACCACAATTTGATGCACCGGGTCCGCATTGCGTGCTGCAATAGTCTGCAGCGCAAGAACCGCCTGTGCGGCCATAACCGTGGTGTCCACAGTCTCTTGTGGTTTTGCGGCGTGGCCGCCACGGCCGGTGAAGGTGATGTCAAATTGATCGGTGGCTGCAAAGAAGACGCCCGCGCGAATGGCGAAGCTGCCAGCCGGATGGCCAGGCCAGTTGTGCATGCCATACACTTCCTGCACACCCCAGCGATCCATCAGCCCATCATCGCACATCTCTTTGCCACCGCCACCACCTTCTTCCGCGGGTTGAAAGATCACCACCACAGTGCCATCGAAATTTCGGGTCTCCGCCAAGTATTTCGCGGCCCCCAGCAACATTGCGGTATGGCCATCATGACCACAGGCGTGCATGGCACCGGGTGTCTTCGAGGCATACTCCACACCGGTTTCTTCGTGGATCGGCAGCGCGTCCATATCCGCACGCAGACCGATTACCCTGCCGGACGTATCAGATTGGCCTTTGATCACGCCCACCACACCAGTTCGGCCGATTCCCTCGACCACTTCTTCGCAGCCAAATTCGCGCAGTTTGTCAGCCACCATCGCAGAGGTGCGGTGCGTCTCAAAAAGGATCTCGGGGTTTTCATGAATGTCGCGGCGCCAGGCGGTGATTTCATCCTGGAGTTCAGCAAAGCGGTTTTTGACGGGCACGTCGGTTTCTCCTGTTGCAACCGGGCGCACCCGGTCTTGTCTCTTGGATATATGTCGTGTTTGGCTACTCGGAAAGTCTGTCCAGCAGGTTGCACATGAAATCTTGCCCCAACTGGAACTGGGCTTTTGAAATAAATTCATCTGGCTGATGCGCCTGCGCAATATCGCCAGGACCACACAGCACAGTCGAATAGCCCGCAGCCTGAAACTGACCGCTTTCACTTGCAAAACTGACGGCATGAACACAATTGTCGCCGGTCAGACTGCGCACGAGCCCCTCGGCCACACCGTCAACCTCCGGCGTGAGCGGCGGCACGTCAAAAAGCGGCCCAAGGAGAATGGCGCACGCGGGGTTGACCGCCCGCATTTTCGCTTCAAGCCTGGCGACTTCGGCCTTGTATGCAGCTGTAACCTCCCCGACGCTCTCACCTGGAACAACGCGGAACGTCATGTCCAGCATGCATTCCTTGGCTGTGATGTTACGCGCTGTGCCACCGTGAATGGTGCCGACATGTGCTGTGGTATAAGGTGGATCAAAGAGAGAAGCTGTTTCGGAAAGTACTTGGGCAGCGGCCCGTTCATTACGCGCCTTGGCCCAAGCAATCAACTCAGCCGCTTCCATCACCGCATTTACCCCATAGGGCAGCAGCGAGGAATGAACCTCATGCCCGAGCAGCCTCGTATTGAACCCTGAGATCCCTTTATGTGCGGTCACAGTGCGCATAAGAGAAGGCTCGCCAACGATGACAGCTTTGCCACGGGGCAGCCACTCTTGCATTGCGGCGATCAGGGGGGGGGCGCCGCTACAACCGATTTCTTCATCAAAGCTCAGCACCAGTTGCAGCGGTGTTTTCAATGCGCCATAGCGCGCCTCGACAAGCGCCCAGATCGCCAAAGAAACAAAGCCCTTCATGTCTGCCGCGCCACGCCCGAAATACTTGCCGTCGCGCTCCTCTAGGATGAACGGATCCGTCGACCATGTCTGCCCTTCGACCGGAACGACATCTGTATGTCCTGACAACACAATCGCGCCTTCGACCCTTGGCCCCACATGTGCAGCGAGCCCGACCTTTTCGGGTTGGTCGGGATCCCTCCACAGGTGATGTTCAATTTCATGGGCTGCCAGATAAGCTGCGACCCACTCAATCAAAGGACGGTTGGTGTCGGAACTGACTGTGGGGAACGATATCAGCTGGCGCAGAATCGATAGCGGCGGCAGACGATCGGGCGTGCCATACGGCATGGCTCAGTACCCGCTGTCCGTTGTCAGCACAAAATGACCCGGCCCGACCTCAATAAACGACGAAGCTTCGGGTTCGTAGCTTGGCGGATGAATGGGCGACGGGATCGGTTTGAAGTTCAAATCCCGTTCGCTCTTGCGCTGAGTGGGGTCCGCAATCGGAACTGCCTGCATCAGCGCCTGCGTGTAGGCATGCGATGGATTTTCAAAAACGCGCTCACGCGGTCCGATTTCCACCAGTCGGCCCAGGTACATCACACCAACCTGATGGCTGACACGTTCCACCACGGCCATATCGTGGCTGATGAACAGAAAAGACAGGCCCAAATCGGCCTGCAGTTCCATCATCAGGTTCAGAACCTGCGCCTGCACCGAGACGTCCAGCGCCGAAACCGCCTCGTCCGCGACGATTAGTTTGGGGTTCAGCGCCAGTGCCCGGGCAATTGCGATCCGCTGACGTTGGCCGCCGGACATTTCATGCGGGTAGCGCCGCATGAAGCTGCGGGGCAGCTGAACGCGGTCAAACAGGTCCGCCACGCGGTCCATAACCTCGCCCCCCGATGCCAAACCGTAGTTCATCATCGGCTCTGCCACCTGATCCTGAAGCACCATCTGAGGGTTCAGCGAGGCAAAAGGATCCTGAAATATCATCTGCATATCCTGGCGCTGCCGATGCATCGCACCAGAACCAAGGCTCAGAATATCCTGCCCCTCGAACTCGACCTTGCCCGAGAGCGGTTCCACAAGTCGCAGGATTGATCGGCCACAGGTGGATTTCCCACATCCCGATTCGCCGACCAACGATAGGGTTTGTCCTTTGAACACCTTGAAGGAAACATCTTCGACCGCGTGCACATTGCCCACGGTGCGACGTAACAGCCCACCTTTAACCGGGAAGCGGGTGACAAGGTTTTCAACATTCAACAGCACCTCACTGGTGCCGGTGATCGGTGGAACCTCGTTTTGCGCCTGCCCCAAGAGTTTCATCGGCTCCGGATAGGGTTTGCCGCGCATCTCACCCAAACGCGGAACCGCGGCTAAAAGTGCTTTGGTGTAGTCATGTTGCGGGTTGGCGAAGATTTCGGTGACCGGGCCTTCTTCGACTTTATTGCCGCGATACATTACAACAACACGATCCGCCATCTGCGCCACCACAGCCATGTCGTGTGTGATGAACATCACGGCCGTTCCCGTTTCGCGCTTCAGGCGATCCATCAGCGCAAGGATTTCCGCCTGAATGGTCACATCCAAGGCGGTTGTAGGTTCGTCCGCAATCAACAGCTTCGGCTCACAGGCCATGGCCATCGCAATCACCACCCGTTGGCGCATACCGCCGGACAGTTCGTGGGGATACTGCTTCATGCGCCGCTCTGCTTCGGGAATGCGCACTTCTTTCAAAAGCGCAATGGCGCGCGCTTCGGCGGCCGCCTTTCCGAGGCCCTTGTGCAACCGCAACCCCTCAGTCAGCTGTCGGCCCACAGTGAACACGGGGTTAAGCGCAGTCATCGGTTCCTGAAAGATCATTCCGATCTCATTGCCGCGAATCTGGCGCATCAGGGCTGCGTCCCCCTGAGCGAGATCCTGCGACTTTCCGTCGCGATCAAACACCAACTGGCCGCCTGCGATGGTGCCACCGCCGAATTCGACCAAGCGCATCAGCGACAGCGAGGACACTGACTTACCGGAGCCTGATTCGCCGACAACGCAGACAGTTTCCCCAGGGTTAATGTCGAATGAAACGTCCTCAACCCCGACAACAGGTCCGTCCTTGGTTTCGAATTCGACCCGCAGGCCACGAATGGAGGCGATCGGTTGATCTAGCATTGTTTTCCTCGTGTTTTCCCTATTTCGCTCAGGGTTTGACCCGATTTTTAGGTTGTATGTGAGCCCGCAATCCGGCGATTCAGAAGAATTTTCTTCCGAAAAAAAGGCGCTCTCACAAAAAGCTTTCCCGACTTAGCAAACATAATTTGCTTTTTTTGACCATTTGGTCTTCGATTACACTTGTCGCGGGCATTCCTGCTTTAGGCAACCCCAAAGACGCAAATGCGGACGGGGTGGGGCAACGTCCCCGGAGTAATTGGACGCACAGTGAACGCTCCCGCCCAACAAATGGGCACGGGGGAGCAGACAGAAAGAGAACCATGCCAGGGAGCATGGACGACAAGGAGTGATACATGAAAACCAAGAGCCTTTTGCTTGGTGCAGTTGCCGCTGCAGCCATTGCCCCAGCCGCTTTTGCGGACCGCGGAGCCGATGGGCAGGTCAACATTATTTATTGGCAAGCGCCTTCCATCCTGAACCCTTTTCTATCCGGGGGAACCAAGGACATTGAATCCGCATCGCTGGTGATCGAGCCGCTTGCGCGCTATAATTCGTCCGGCGAAATGGTGCCGTGGCTGGCCGAAGGGGTCCCAACCGTTGCCAATGGTGGCGTCAGCGAAGACCTGACCACGATCACCTGGAAAATCAAACCCGGGATCCTGTGGTCTGACGGCTCTGCCTTCACCTCTGCGGATGTAAAATTCACCTATGACTACTGCACTCACCCCGAAGGGGGCTGTGCGCAGGCGACCAAATTTGAAGGCGTGAAGTCGGTTGAGACCCCGGACGACCTGACCGTTGTGGTCACATTTGAGGGTGCAACCCCTTTCCCCTATGGACCGTTTGTGGGTGGCGAAAGCCCGATCCTGCAAAAGGCGCAGTTCTCTGACTGCGTGGGCGCGCGCGCACCAGAATGCACCGAGGCGAACTTTAACCCGATCGGCACCGGCCCGTTTGTGGTCGAACAGTTCAAGCCCAACGACGTGATCACCTTTGTGGCCAACGAAAACTATCGTGATGCATCCAAGCCTGCCTTTGGCCGCGTTCTGTTCAAAGGCGGCGGTGACGCAACCGCTGCGGGCCGCTCTGTGCTGGAAACCGGCGAATTTGACTACGCCTGGAACCTGCAGCTGGCACCCGACGTGATTGCCTCCATGGAATCCGCTGGCAAAGGCACCGCAATTGCGGGTTTTGGACCGCTGGTTGAACGCATTATGCTGAACAACACCAACCCGAACCCTGCACTTGGCCCGGATGAGCGTTCTGTTATCCGTCCGCACCCGTTCTTGTCTGACCCGGCGGTCTACAAAGCGATGTCCATGGCTATCGATCGTCCGCTGCTGGTGGAAATCGGTTATGGCAAAGCGGGTAAAGTGACCTGCTCCTGGGTCCCGGCCCCCGCTGCTTATGCGGTTGAGATCGAAGGCTGTGAAACGCAGGATATTGCTGGTGCAAACGCCATGCTCGACGCTGCTGGGATCGTTGACACCGATGGGGATGGGATTCGCGAAAAAGACGGCGTTCCGCTGAAGATCCTCTACCAGACCTCGACCAACGCGGTGCGTCAGGATTTCCAGGCGCTTATCAAACAGTGGTGGAGCGAAATCGGCATTGACACCGAACTTCGAAATATCTCTGGGTCTGTTTTCTTTGGTGGTGATCCGGGTTCCCCCGATACCTTCCAAAAGTTCTATGCTGACGTTGAAATGTACGCCAACACCTTCAACGGCACCGATCCGCAGTCCTACATGGGCAACGGTCTGTGCGACAAAGCGCCGACCCCGGCCTCTCAGTGGCAGGGCGAAAACATCTCCCGTTTCTGTGACGCAGAGTTCGACGCGATCCACGCTGAACTGTCCGCAACCGCAGACATGGGCAAGCGCGTGGAGCTGGCAAAACAGCTGAACACCATCATCATGGAAAAAGGCGGCATGATCCCGCTGGTGCACCGTGGTCGTCTGTCGGGCAAGGCCAACACTCTGGGCGGGGTGGACCTGAACGTCTGGGACAGCGAACTGTGGAACATTGCTGACTGGCACCGCATGAACTGAGGGTAACCTCTCAAGC
>SPLB01000279.1 GCA_004566265.1 Paracoccaceae bacterium
CCATCAAGACCTAAGTACGGATTGGCTGTCACGGCGTCTGCTTTGTATATCTCGAAGGCCTCGACGGCGTAACGTTCGGTTGTTGTCTCGATGTCTCCGCGCTTTGCATCGAGAATGACAGGGATCTCTGTCGTATCGTGAATGTACTGTATAAGGGATTTCAGCACATCGCACTGATCTTCAGCCGCAAAATAAGCGATCTGGGGTTTGTATGCGCTGGCCAAGTCCTTTGTTGCGTCAATAATTGCTACGCAAAAATCAAAGAGAGCATTTTCGTTGTCGCGGATATGCTCAGGAATTTGAGCCAACCTAGGGTCGAGTCCAATGCACAGATGTGAGTTGTTTCTCTTTTCTGCGTGAGCCAGCGTTTCAAAGAAAGTCATTGCATCCATTTCTTGTAAGTGAACCAGACATGCAACACGTCAATCTGGCCCGAAAAATCTAAGCACAGGTTTCCCAAATAAGTTTTCTTACTTTGGCGTTTGGCCCTTTTTCGGGGTGTTGTCAAATGAGACAACGGTGTTGTGATCATCGGGTGCGCGGGCACCATGAGTGTGTTGCCCGAGGTTTCCACTTATTTTGCCTTTTTGATAGCGCAACGGCTTATGTCTCGATCCGCCTTGCGTCGGTGTTTTCGTTCATTGCCCCGCAATACTGTGCAGTGCCGTGAAGCAGATCCGCATCACACCCAGTATGACCTCTCCCGCTTGCCATCAAAATGCGGCAGCCGGACGAATGCCTTCGCTCTGTTTGGGGCCTTTTGCACCCGGCTCCTTATAGCTGATCGCGCTATAGGGCATGACGAGTGCAATCAACGGAGGCGCGTTTCATTCAGAATTCCGCGGCGCCCCGGTATTCTGAGCATGCGTCTGATTTGATTGCGGTTTGCGGCAACCTAAAGGTGTCTCACCCGGGTGCTGAAGCCGACGCCGAATTGCCACCCGATGGACGCGTTTTTGTATCAACCGCCGTACAGTCAGGACCTGAATTCTTTCGAGAAGGCGTCCTGTAGGCTTTAGGCAGATTTTCTTTAGGAAGGGGCTAGGTCTTTGATGTTAAATGAATTTTATTCCGTTTGCGCCACTGCTGGATTTGCAACAATCCGAGGGGTGGACTGCTACAAAGATCCTGTCTGTGGGATGGAAACGGGATGTTTCCGTTGGAAGAATGTCCGGGCGAAGACCCCCCCGGTGACGCGCTCAGCCGCGGTGTGGCAGAACCCAATCCGGGCGCGGGAAATGGCAGGTATATCCATTTGGTAGCCGCTGGAGGTAGTCTTGATGCTCGGCTTCGGCTTCCCAGAAGTCGCCGACGGGTTCTACCTCGGTTACAACTGCGCCCGGCCAAATTCCCGAGGCTTCCACATCAGCAATTGTTTCGAGCGCACATTCTTTCTGCACGTCGTCCGTGTAGTAGATGGCAGAGCGATAGCTTGCGCCAATATCATTGCCTTGCCGGTTCAGTGTGGTCGGGTCGTGGATCTGGAAGAAGAATTCCAGAAGTGCGCGGTAGCTGGTTTGCTCTGGATCAAACAGAATTTCGATTCCCTCGGCGTGAGTGCCGTGATCGCGGTAAGTCGCATTTGGCACGTCACCGCCAGTGTAGCCTACGCGAGTTGCGAGCACGCCGGGCTGATTGCGGATCAGCTCCTGCATGCCCCAGAAACAACCACCTGCAAGAACGGCGCGGTCCGGTCGGGATGCGATCATTGGCCTGTCTCCACTTGATTCACGTAGTCACCGTAGCCCTCTGCCTCCATATCCCCCAGCGCCACGAAGCGCAGGGAGGCAGAGTTAATGCAGTAGCGCAACCCGCCCCGGTCCAGCGGCCCGTCGGGGAAAACATGCCCAAGGTGGCTGTCACCATGGGTAGAGCGGACTTCTGTGCGAACCATGCCATGGCTGCGGTCCTCTATTTCCTGAATGTGCAGCGGTTCTATCGGTTTGGTAAAGCTGGGCCAGCCGCAACCAGATTCATATTTGTCACCGGACGCAAAAAGCGGTTCACCAGAGACAATGTCCACATAGATGCCGACCGCCTTATTGCCGAGCAACGCGCCGGTACCGGGACGCTCCGTGCCACATTCCTGTGTCACAAAGAATTCCTCCGGCGACAAGGCGGCGAGGGCTTCTGGGGTCTTTTTGTAACGTATCACCGGGATCTCCCTTTGTTGTTGGTTTAAAAATGGGTGCGGAATTGGAAAAATCAAACGCTCTTTGTATACCTATGAAAAAGGCCGCCCCAGTGGGCGGCCCTGTTCGGATAACCGTGACGTGCGCCGATTAGGCTTCGCCGTTCACGCCGTCTTTCAATGCCTTGGCGATGGTCATTTTGACGACTTTATCGGCCTCTTTCATGAACTTCTCGCCAGTCGCCGGGTTGCGCACTTCGCGCTCGGGGCGCTCGCGGCAGTAAATTTTGCCAATCCCGGGCAGGGTCACGGCACCGCCGCCGGACACTTCACGGGTGATCAGGTTGCAAACGGCATCCAACGCTGCACCTGCGGTTTTCTTGTCGCTGTCCATTTCCTCGGCCAGTGCTGCCACAAGCTGAGTTTTGGTCATCGGTTTCGACATATTTATCTCCTAAGTACTGCCCGGCTTCTTGGGGCCTCTGGACACAACAATAGCCCTATGTAGTAAGACTACACAACGTGCTGCGGTTCGCATCAAGCCTACAATATTTGGTTTTCTGCAAAAAACCCCTTGTTTTATGGCGATTTCGCCACTTTTTACCCATTAGAGGAAGGCCGTTTCGTCGAAGGAGCGCAATTTTCGGCTGTGAAGGCGTTCTACCGGCATCTCGCGCAGTCGTTCCATGGCCCGGATCCCGATCTGCAAATGGCGTGCGACCTGCGTACGATAGAAATCTGAGGCCATGCCCGGCAGCTTCAATTCCCCGTGTAAAGGTTTGTCAGACACGCAGAGCAATGTGCCATAGGGCACCCGGAACCGATATCCATTGGCGGCAATGGTCGCGCTTTCCATATCAAGCGCAACCGCGCGGGACTGGCTGAGGTGCTTCACCGGGGCAGAGCGCAGTTCCCAGTTGCGATTGTCATGTGTGGCAACGGTACCCGTGCGCATGATGCGCTTAAGGTCATAACCTGAAAGTCCGGTTTCTTCGGCGACGGCTTCTTCGAGCGCCACCTGTACTTCTGCCAGGGCTGGGATCGGCACCCAGACCGGCAAGTCGTCATCCAAAACGTGATCTTCGCGCAGGTAAGCGTGCGCCAGCACAAAATCCCCCAGCGCCTGACTGCTGCGCAGCCCCGCGCAATGACCAACCATGAGCCAAGCGTGCGGACGCAGTACGGCGATGTGGTCGGTCGCTGTTTTGGCGTTGGAGGGGCCTACACCGATGTTGACCAGGGTAATGCCGCTGCCGTCGGCGCGTTTCAGGTGATAGGTCGGCATCTGCGGCATCTTCGCCGCGTCCGGGATCTGCGCATTGGGGTCGGTTATCTCGACATTTCCGGTGGACACAAAGCTGGTATAACCCGAGTCTTGGTCTGCCAGCATGGCACGCGCGTAGGCTTCAAACTCGGTGACATAAAATTGGTAGTTTGTGAACAAAACGTGGTTCTGAAAGTGATCCGGGTCGGTCGCGGTATAGTGCGACAGGCGTGCAAGCGAATAGTCCACACGCTGCGCCGTGAACAGCGCAAGGGGACCTTCGCCGTTTTGCGGTTCCTGGACACCATTGACGATATCGTCATTGGTTGTTGACAGATCTGGCACGTCAAAAACATCGCGCAGCGGGAAGCGTGCGGCCCCTTCCTGCGGCACGGTCAGGCCCGGGCGCGATGCAACCGCGAAATGCACAGGCATTGGTGTCTGTGACGGACCGATGTCCACGGGCTGGTCATGGTTTTTCATCAAAAGAGCGATCTGGCCGATCAAGTAGTCTTTGAACAGATCAGGCCGGGTGATCGTCGTGGAATAGGTGCCGGGGTCTGCGACGTGACCATAGCTGAGGCGGCTGTCTACTTGCGCATAGGTATTGGTGGTAAACCGGACTTCTGGATAGAAGGCGCGAATACGTTTTGCAGGTGCCTCTCCTTCGCCAATGGCAGATACAAAGGCATCGCATAGGAAATTTGTCGCGCCATTGTACAGTTCCAGCAGGCGCGCCACTGCGGCCTTTGCATCGGTAAAGACTTCAGCCTTTGGCAGATCAGGGGTTTGAATATCAGTCATGAAAGCGGCTCTATTGCTGGGATTTTTTTGAATGTTCGCACATCGACAAGGCCAAGGTCTGAGATCCGCAGTTCCGGGATCACTACCAGCGCAAGGAGCGAGTGCTGCATGTATGCATTGTTGAGGGAGCAGCCACAGGTTTCCATGGCGTCGACCATGTTCTGCGCTTTGGCGGCGACCTCGGTGGCGGGTTTATCGGACATGAGGCCTGCGATCGGCAGGTCTACCAACGCCAGTTCTTTGCCATCGCAGAAGATTGTAATGCCCCCGCCAACCTCGGCTAGGCGATTGGCCGCTAACGCCATCTGTTCACGGCATGTGCCGACCACAATCATATGGTGGCTGTCATGCGCCACAGTTGAGGCCATGGCCATTTTGCCGGTGTAGCCAAAGCCGGACACAAATGCGTTGGTCACGCCCCCGGTTGCGCGGTGTCGTTCCACCAATGCGATCTGGCAGACCTCGCC
>SPLB01000280.1 GCA_004566265.1 Paracoccaceae bacterium
TCCAGATCAAAGGGTTCTGGATGCAGAAGCAGCTTGTCGGCTTCAATCTTTGAGTAATCGAGGACGTCATTGATAATGACCAGCAGCGCCTCGCCTGAGTTTTTTATGGTATTGGCATAAAGACGCTGATCTTCGGTCAGGTTGGTATCAAACAAAAGTTCCGCCATGCCAACAACCCCGTTCATGGGGGTGCGAATCTCGTGGCTCATATTTGCAAGGAAGGCGGATTTGGCGCGGCTGGCGGTTTCTGCTTTCTCGCGAGCCGTGCGCAATTCCTCTTCGTAGTGCACGGACGACGTAATATCGAGCGCAAGGCTGATCATATCGCCATCATGGCCGCGCTGGTCGATCAATTTGATGTAACGGTCGTTCCAGAGGCGGAGTACCGTGGGCTCCGGCTGCGGGGACAGCCAACGTTGGGACATCATTGATCGCCAAGAATCTGCCGTCAGCTCTTCGGTGTCAATCAGACCTTCATCGGTCAGGATCTGTAGGATGCGCTGGTAGGCGATACCCGGTGCGACTTCTTCTACACCCTCAAAGATATTTAAATAGGCCGTGTTTGCACCAGTGAGTCGGCTGTCCGAATCGAAAAAGGCAAACCCATCCTGGAAAGCCTGAATCGAATGCCACAGGCGGCGTTCGGCCTGTTCAACCTTTTCATTCGCGGTGTTGAGATCGCTTTTTACCTTTTCGTTTTCATCGCGCACATTGGCGATTGTAACCTGCGTTGCGCCAATGCGTTTGGTCAAAGCAAGCGCATGACGGCCCAACTTGCGGTTGGCTTCCGTCAGTTCGGCTTGTTTCAATTCCAAAAGTCGCTCAGCGGCAAGACGTGCACGTCGTTCCTGAGCCAACTTATCTGCAAGCGACATGCAGAAAACTCCAAAAGATGTGGGTGCGGTATCACCCCCCCTACTCTTGCAGAGATTCCTTAATCAGGGTTTAGCGGCTGGAAACCATATCTGTTATCTGCGACCTTCGCGCAGCCATGCTAGAACCAATGTGCCCATGGCCAAAAGCAGCACCAACCAAGGCGGCAGCAGAAAGCTTTGCCGAATGGTTGTTGTTTCTGCAGCTTGGCGCGGCAGAAGACCGATCCAGCCCCGACCTGCGGCCGGGCGTCCTTCGCGAATGCTGCGCAGCTTTGGGACTCCATCTTCCAACGCCATTGTGCCACCGCGCCATGTGCGGATCAGCGGTGCCAGCACGTCGCCCGTGGCCAATGGGGTTTCCAATTCGCGTGGCGATCGCGGACCCAGGCCTATCACGGTCTCTTGGTCACCTTCCCGCAACTGGTAGAGACCCACCATGGGGCCTTCGTATCGACCTTCCCAAAGACCCGGTGCCGTTTGGGTCAACTCATGCGTTTCGGTCTCGCCGTCCGGGCGCAGGATTTCAACCGCACCAACAGAATCACCCAAGCTACGACGGCGGAGGACAAGTGACTGACCAGATGCGGTCGCGTGCAGCACCTCTTCTTCGAGCTCGGGTTCTTTCATCATCCAGTGAGACAGGCGGCGCAACAATTCCAACTGTGGGCCGCCCCCGTCATAGCCACGGGACCAAAGCCACGCATGGTCAGAGGCCAGAAGCGCAACACGTCCTTCCTGGACGCGGTCCAGCACCAAGAGCGGTCGGTCGCCCACGCCTTGCATCAGTGTGTGACCGCTTTTTGGTGCCAGATCAACCAAGCGCAACCAGTGCCCCCAGCTGTCCCGCCCTTCGAGTTCAGCGGTTACCGGGTGCTTGCCGCCGGTCTGGGTCACTGCAGGACGATACGCTTGCTCCAAAACTCGGGCCGAAGGGCGCGCAGGCAGTATATCGGCGAGTGGTGTGCGAAAAATACTATCGGCACCGGCAAAGTCAGGCCCTGCGGCCAGCAGAAGGGCGCCGCCGTCAAGGACGTAATTTACAATATTTTCCAGATAGATCGTCGGTAAAATTCCACGCCGTTTGTAGCGGTCCAAGATGATCAGGTCAAAGTCGTCGATTTTTTCTAGGAACAGCTCTCGCGTTGGAAATGCAATCAGGGACAGCTCTTCCACGGGTACCCCGTCCTGTTTTTCAGGGGGGCGGAGGATAGTGAAATGCACCAGATCGACAGAGCTGTCGGATTTCAACAAGTTTCTCCAGACGCGCCCGCCGGGATGAGGCGCACCCGAGACCAGAAGCACTCGAAGTCGGTCCCGTACGCCATTGATCTGTACCACAGCTACATTGTTGCGATCGGTCAGCTCTCCCAATGCAGTTGGTGTACGGAACTCGATCACATTTCGCCCGCCATGCGGCAGCGTGACAGGCAGTTCAAAGTCACGACCCACGGGCAAGGCAACCCGTTGAGGGGCATCGCCATCGACAACGATGTCCAGTTGCGCATGGCTTTGTTCCTCGGGAACTGCGCCAGCATCTTCGATGCGCAGGGTCAGAATCAGCGGTTCGTCGATAATGCCGAAGCTTGGCGCATTGCGGACGATGAGACGGCGATCCCAGTCGGTGCGGCGACCTGTGTGTAATAGATGAAGAGGGGCAGGCAGATTGGGCGCTTGCTCGAGATCATGTACTTGGCCATCTGACAGTGCAATGATCCCGGCCACCCGCGCGCGCGGCGCGTTGGCAAGCGCTTCGCGAAGGGCCGTCAGCAGCTGGGTGCCACCATCGTCGGCGCTGTCTGGTACAGTAATCCAGCGCACATCTGTGTTGGGGCGATCGGACAGCGCATCGCTCAGCGCATCACGGGCTGCGGCCATTTGATCCGGGCGATCAGACAGCTTGTTCGATGCACTTTGATCTAACGCAACCAGTACAATATCCGAAAGCGGGGTTTGGTCTGCTTCTTGACGAATTGGTCCGGCAAGTGTGGCCAGCACAAAAAGGACGGCCAATCCCCGAAATCCCCACCCCGGCAAGCGCCCCCAAAGTGAGACGCCGATGGCCAGACTGCTAACCGCGGCCAGGACGAGCAACACCGGAAGCGGGACCATTGGGTCAAACAGAATGCTCTGGCTCATCCGCGTGTGCTCCTCACTGACCCAACCGGTCCAGAAGCGCTGGAACATGCACCTGATCGGATTTATAGTTTCCGGTAAGCACATGCATCACCAGATTGACGCCAAACCTCCGGGCGAGTTCCCTTTGTCTTTCGCCGCCATACCCACGCCCGACGGGATACATTGGCGCACCAGAGGCATCCACAGCCCAAGCCGATGCCCAGTCATTTCCACCGATGACAACTGGAGTGACCCCATCGTTGAGCTGGCGAAACGGCACCCCTTCGGTGGCCCCAGGTTCACTGGCCGCCGCTTCCACCCAGACCATGCCGCGCAGATGCCGGCCGGGAAAGTCCTGCAGCAAATAGAAGGTGCGAGTCAGAACGTGATCACGTGGCACGGTTTCCAAGGGAGGAATGTCCAAGGAAAGCGCGATCTGCTGCAAACGCCGGGCTGCCGGGCTGGCTCTGCCCGTACCCGAAAGATCCGCATCGCGCGTGTCAAAAAAGATCATTCCGCCATTTGCAAGGTAAGTGTTCAGCCGCCCGTAGGCCTCAGCCGAAGGCATCGGCTGCTGCGCTGTCATCGGCCAGTACAGAATCGAGAACAGAGCCAACTCGTCGCGGTCTAGATTGACACCAACAGGTGCTGCAGGCTCGACTGAGGTGCGATTCCGTAGTACGTCCGACAATCCCCGCAAGCCAGCCGCGGCCGTAGCATCCACGCTTGAGTCGCCGGTCAGCACATGGCCCAATCGCAATTCGGCCGCCAGTTCGGCGGCGGTTTGGGCCGGGGCCGGTGGGGAGTGAAAAAAGATCATTGCAACGGCGAGAGCTGCCGCGCCTTTGGCCGCTTTGGACCGAGACCACAGTCCAGATACGAGCAAGGAGGCCGCCACATCCAACGCCATAAGGACCAATGCTGCGGACAGAAGCGCGCCACCAAGGGGCCGTTCCGGGCTTGCCTCAAACGCGCGGACGGGAATGTCGGGCGGCCAAACGGCGGGCTGAAGCTCTGCGCCGTCGGGCAGTACATTGCGGGCAAGGCGGCGCTTGCCGCTTTGATACACACCCGGCCAAAGGTCGGGGCCAGAGGCCGCTTCAATCAGCGCGGGGCCTGCCACACCAGGTTGCGTTCCCGCGTCGCGTAGGTGGCCAAAGCCATCAAGCACCTCAATCGGTTGCCAAACGGTGCCCGCCAGATCCGTCGCATCAGGCGCTTTTGTGGCCGATGAAACCGCTAGCCGTTCCAGCATTTTTATAAACAGTCCCGACAGCGGCAGGCTGCTCCATTCTGCGTTGGCTGTCACGTGAAACAGCACAACTTGCCCCTGGCCCAGTTCCTTTCGTGTCACGAGGGGCGTGCCATCCGCCAGCTCTGCAATGACACGGTTGGCAAGCTCGGGATCTGGTTGCGCCGCGACCTGGCTGCGCACAGTCACTTCTTCGGGGATTTCGAGTTTAAAAAATGGAGATCCTTCAGCAAACGGCGCCAGCGCTTTAGGGTCGCCCCAGCTCATCGCGCCGCCGATACTGCGCCCGCCAATGCGAAGGCGCACGGGCATCAAGGGCTCTTCTGCGTCACGCGCCGTGTCCGAGGCCGCCAGCCTTGGGCCTGCAAATCGTAGCAGTAGCCCGCCATCGGTGACCCAATCGACCAAAGCCTCTTCTTGGTCCGCAGGCAAATGGGCCACATCAGCAAGAACAATCACATCGGGTTTGGCAGGCAAAAGATCTGCCAGCCGGCCTTCGAGCAGGTTGGCGCTGGGTGCCAACGCTTCGCGCAGGTAGTGAAGCGGTGAGAGCAGGGCGAGCCCTTCATTGCCAGCCTGAGAAGAGATCAAGGCGACATCTCGGCGCCTTAGGCGGGCATCACTCAGTGCAACTGCCCCTGCAGAGCGGACATCAGCCAAGCTAAAACGGCTGACACGCGCGCGCAATTCTGTAGGCAGCGACAGCCGAACTGTGGCAGTCTTTGCCCCGGCTTCGAATTGCAAGGTGGCAGTGGCGAGAACACGCTCCTGACCACCGGGATCCAGTCCCAAAGCATGAAGCGGATGCTCGCGGGCGGCACCGGGTGTCGCCCGGGTGGCCTGCAGCAGGATGGCACCGTCCTCAAACACAGCGGGCATTAGACCCACCACCCCGTGTTGGTCCTCCACGACCTCGATCGTCCCACGCGTGAGCAGGGCCGCAATGAGATCCGCGCGTGTCTCTGTGGCACCCGCAAAGGCCAAACCATCGCTGAGCCAAAGCGTATCAAAAGCCTGATTAGCCTCTGTCACGTGACGGGCCGCCGTAGTCAGCATCTGGTGCGACGGCTGCCAGGGTCGCGGCAAAACCCCGGCGAGCAGGCGGACCTGCGCATCTGCGGGTTGAAACTGCAGCGGCCGGGGCTCTGTCAGCGACATCAGTGCCACAGGGCGATTCGCCCGTGCGGCATCTTTCATAAGCAATTGTAATTGCTTGCGCTTTTCTGCCCAATGTGCCGCTCCGGCCCAGCTGGCATCGATCACCAACAGCAATGGCTTTGTGCTGGCCTGGGGGCTTGACGGGTTGAGCACGGGCCCTGCCAGACCAACAATCACGGCCGCAAGGGCCAAAAGACGCAGCAGCAGCAGCCACCAAGGTGTGCGGTGGACCTGCGTTTCCTTGTCGCCCAGTCCCAAAAGCAGCGTGACCGCCGGGAACAGTTGTCGTTTCGGTGCTGGTGGAATGGCGCGCAGCAAGAACCAAAGGACCGGCAGCGCCAAGAGGGCGAGCAGCAACCAAGGGGCGGCAAAGCCTATGCCAAAACTTTCGCTCACGATGATTGCACAGCGCTGCGCCCAAGCGCGCCATGAAGCCACAAAAGCCCCGCTTGTGCACTTTGGTCCGTGTGATGCAGCCCCAGTTGCCAACCCGTTTGGCGACACAGATGGTCCATTGCATCGCGCCGGTCCGCCAGCCGGTCAAGGTATCGGTCCCGCAGAGCGCGTGCTTTCAGGGTTTCGTGGGCCAGCGCCCCGGTGACGCTCTCAAACCGGGTACGCCCTGCGAAGGGAAAGGCCTCTTCAATGGGATCCAGAACTTGCAACAAGATGCCACGAACGCCACGGTCGGCGGATTTGGTGAGCGCGGTTTCCAATTCTTCCATTGGCCCCAGAAAGTCAGAGATAAACAGCGCGCGGGCATGGGGCACCAGCGCGCGGTGTTCTGGCGGGGCGTATGGGGTGTCTTGCTCTTCGGTCCAGGTTTCGGCCATACGCAGGATCTGAATTTTGCCGCGCCGCGGTGGCAAAAGCCCCCCTGTCAATCCAACACGCTCTCCGCCACGCACCATCAAAATGGCAGTGGCAAGGGCCAGAAGGCGCGCGCGCGCCCCTTTGGTTGGCAAGTCCTCTCTCGAAGCGAACCGCATGGATGTCCCACAGTCGGTCCAAAACTGAACCGTCTGGGCAATTTGCCATTCCCGTTCGCGCACGAACTGCTGATCACCGCGCGCAGAGCGGCGGTGGTCGATACTGCGCCGGGAATCACCCGGTTGCACGGGACGGTACTGCCAAAAATCATCCCCCACACCGGACCGCCTGCGACCGTGCTCTCCCAGTAGAACAGCGCCGGCCAATTGTTCTGCCTGTACCAGCAGAGGCGGCAGCGGGCTGGCCGCTTCTTCGGCGCGCAGGCGCAGCTGAGCACCGGGGCCGCGCAGGGCGGCCGCACGGGTCGAGGCGCGTGGGGGGGATTCTGGGCTCACGCCGCCGCTCCTTTCGGCAGCAGAGTTTCCGCCGTCTCGAGGATCAATGCGTCAAGGTTTTCTCCGCGTGCACGGGCCGCAAAATTCAGTTGCATCCTGTGGCTCAGCACAGGTTGCGCCATCTTGAAGACGTCGCCGGGCGTGGGGGCAAGGCGCCCTTCAAGAAGCGCACGCGCGCGTACGGCCAGCATCAAGGATTGCGCTGCACGTGGGCCAGGGCCCCAAGCAACGGTTTGCGCAACACGGCCTGACACATCTGGTTCGTCTGGCCGGAAAGCGCGCACCAGATCCAGAATCGCCTCCATCACACTTTCGCCGACTGGTACGCGTCGCAGCAGACGCTGTGCGGCCATCAGTTCCGCGCCGGAAAAAACCGTATGCGCCTCTTGCGCGGCCACACCGGTCGTTGCAAGCAGAATCGCGCGTTCGGTATCGCGGTCGGGATAGGGCACATCTATCTGGAACAAAAACCGGTCCAGCTGCGCTTCGGGCAGGGGGTAGGTGCCTTCCTGTTCAATCGGGTTTTGCGTGGCCAGAACATGAAACGGCGCCTCAAGCGGGCGGGTGACACCTGCAACCGTGACATGTCCTTCCTGCATCGCCTGCAGGAGCGCGGACTGCGTGCGTGGGCTGGCTCGGTTGATTTCATCGGCCATGAGAAGTTGACAGAAAATGGGGCCCTCCAGAAAACGAAAGGTGCGACTGCCGTCTGCGGCGGTTTCCAGAACCTCGGACCCCAGAATATCCGCAGGCATCAAATCAGGCGTAAACTGGACCCGGTTGCCGTTAAGGCCCATGACTGTCGATAGGGCTTCGACCAAGCGGGTTTTCCCCAAGCCCGGCAGACCTACCAACAACCCGTGCCCCCCGCACAAAAGCGTCGCCAAAGTCAGATCTACGACCCGTTCCTGGCCAATAAACCTGCGAGTGATCGAGCTCCGCGCAGCTTGCAGCTTGGCTTCAAGGGCTTCGATCTCAGCGACTAGATTTTCGGAAGTCTGAAGCGGTCCTGCCCCGTGGTCTGCGTCAGTCATGGCGTCCCTTTCTTTGCGGGTGTATGGTCTTACTGTATCGCGCAAAAAGGAAATGGCAAAAGTAATGAGCGGACAAAAAACGAAGACCCCAAATGCAGAATCCCTTGCAACGGCCGCAAAAGCGGCATCCAAAGGCGGCCCAGCCCCGGTTCATCTGTGGAATCCGCCGTTTTGCGGTGATCTGGATATGGAAATCAAACGCGATGGCACGTGGTTCTACCTTGGAACGCCAATTGGCCGCTTCGAACTGGTGAAGCTGTTTTCTTCGATAATTAAGCTGGAAGACAGCAAATATTATCTTGTGACGCCAGTGGAGAAGGTTGGCATTCGGGTCGAGGATGCGCCTTTTGTTGCCGTGGATTTTGTAGCCACAGGTGAAGACGAAGCGCAAAGCCTGACGTTTGAAACACATGTGGGCGATGCCACGATTGCCGGCCCTGATGCGCCGATCCGCGTGGCGTTGGACCCTGAAACAGGCGAACCCTCGCCATATGTGATGGTCCGCGCAGGACTTGAGGCCCTGATTGATCGCAAGAGCTTTTACCGGCTTGTGGAGCTTGGCGTGCACCGCGATGGATGGTTTGGCCTTTGGTCCGGAGGTCAATTTTTTCCGATGCTGCCCTCAGAGCAGCTCGAAGGGTGACTACAGAATGCACGGTTCGTGGGCATCATGGGTTAAAATTGCGTGAACTATAATGCTTTAATGCTGTTGCGTGTGAGGCCTTAAAATATGGATTGAAAGGTGGCAGCCCTATTGGGGCGTAAGTAAAATAATCGGGAGGCTTCCATGCCTAAATTCGCGGCAAACCTGTCCATGTTATTTGCAGAACTGCCCTATTTGGAGCGTTTCACGGCAGCAGCTGCGGCCGGTTTTGAAGCGGTAGAGGTGCTGTTTCCCTATGATGTCGCCGCTAAGGAAACCCAACGGGCCCTTTTGTCCAACGGGTTGGACTTGCTGCTGATCAATGCACCCCCACCGAATTATACGGGTGGCGAACCCGGTTGGGCAGCCCTTCCCGGAGGCAAGGATCGTTTCCAACGCGACGTGCGCCGCGCTCTGCGGTATTCGGAGGTGCTCAAGGCGCAGCGTATCCACATTATGGCGGGGGCCGCCAGCGGCAAAGAAGCGCATAAGACCTTTGTCGAAAACCTACGCTGGGCAGCGGATTACGCGCCCTATCAGAAGTTCACCATTGAACCTCTCAATCAGAGGGATCGTCCGGGATATTTTCTGGATGACTACAATCTTGCCGCAGAGATTCTTGATGAGGTTGGGCGACATAATGTTGGTCTGCAATACGACGCTTATCACGCGCAGATGATCCACGGCGACGCTCTGAGAGTTTGGGAAACCTTAGGGGATCGCGCTTCGCATGTGCAGGTTGCAGCTGC
The DNA here is from genome assembly GCA_004566265.1 of Paracoccaceae bacterium. GTDB lineage: Bacteria > Pseudomonadota > Alphaproteobacteria > Rhodobacterales > Rhodobacteraceae > Epibacterium. Next base: position 9,152 of record SPLB01000280.1, read on the forward strand.
GCCTTCGCGCTGTGAACCCGGCGCGGGTCCGGTGGACTTTGCAGCCTTGTTCGCCTCCATCGACGAAAGTGGATATGAGGGCTGGGTGAGTGCGGAATATACACCTAGCACCAAACGCACGGAGGAAAGTCTAGGCTGGTTGTCCGCAGTCGCAGCTTGATATCTCTGTGACAGCAGCGCGCCGTCTCCGGTTTATGGCTACCGAAAATAAAGAAATCTGAAAACTGACAATGCCTTACGGCGACAAACAGGGGTAAGTCTTACGACAGGAAAGGCCCGATACAATTTACCTTTTGAATTTCCCACGTTGCTTTTTGCGCTGTTGTTGTCGGGTGTTCGGTGCTGCACCGTCACCGGTGTCGCTACCGCCCAGACGCTGGGTCTCACGCTGGGGTATTCGGCACAAGGCTGGCGGTATGGTTTTTAGCTGGCCAGTTGCCTTTGCTGTGGCGCTGGATTTAGAGCCAGACGCAGCCATGCTCGGTCGCGTCCGGGTCTCCGCCGGATCGGAACTGATAGCGTTGCAAATCCTCTTCGATCGACCATTGGAACATGCGACAATGCCGTTGGTTTGGGGCGATTTTGGCAGGGTAAGGCGATCTTCAATCTCTAGCGCGGCGCAGCGCCGGTCGAATTCGTGTTCGCCGGTCACCGATCGCGGGGTTGATTGAAGAAATCGATGCGTGTGAAGCCGATGAGGCGACACTGGCGCTTGATCTTCTGGGTGGGACGGCGAAGCTCTTGTGCGCAATCAGACGCGCCGCCAGGGACGGTAGCACGACCTGCTTATCCCGCTGTTTCTAGCGCTTGAGCACAAGATCGACGTGAAGGCCAAGACTGTGCGACCTTTGTCAGCCTCTATGCCGCGCCGATCATCTGCACGGCGTTTCGAAAATGGCCGAGGATACAATCGCCCTCGCCAGATCCCAGTCAATGGACGTGCCGAGCGCGCAAAACCGCGCGCGTCTTGTCAAAGAACTGGCCGCCGGGGCTCTGACCGCGCGACACGTCCGCGACCGGATCGACTACGAAATCGGAGAGTTTTTGACCGGCCACCCTAACGCGGTCCGGCGCGCGAACAGCAGGCACAAGGCCCTCAAGCGGGTCTTTTTCCAATCCGCGTTCGTCGCGCTCGCGCACCCTGAAAGCAAAACCTTCTACGACCGAAAACGCTCCGAAGGAAAAAGACACAACCAGGCCGATATCTGCGCCATGGTGGGCGTAGTCCATGTGCTCTATCTGGCCCGGCAGACCGAGCTGGAACTGATCAACCGGCAGCGGCGCATGGTCGAGCGCAAGATACAGCGCTGCAAAGTTCCCGTCTGTCAAAAACCGCGATAGCTTCAACTTTGACGCCATCCCCTCGTTAAACAAAATGATTGTGCTCGCGCTGGCCAGCCGTGAGTGGATTGAACGCCCGGAGAATGTCATCGCACTCGGCCGCTTAGGTTCTGGAAAACCCATGTCGCGCCCGGGCTGGGCCTTGCCGCCTTTCAAAAAGAGCTGTCAGTGGCCTTTGGAACAGCGGCAGAATTCGTCAATGAACTGATAAATGCCAGAGACGAGCGGCGCCCGCTGCGATTGCAGCGGCAGCTGTCCAAGGTGAAGCTGCTGATCATCGAGGAACTGGGCTTCGTGCCACTCAGCAAGACCAGAGCGGAACTGCAGTTCGAACTGTTTTCGCAACGCGACGAACACGGCTCAATCAGAGCCGATCTCGGATCGTGAAAACCTTACACGTCAAATTGGCCTGACGGCTCACGCGCCTTGAAGCGTGTTTGACACAGGAGGGCCGCACGCTCCACGGCGCGCACCACAGACTGGCCTAATTCTACTCCGCACCCGCGGCAGATTTTTTAGCTGTCGTTGACAACTCACGCCTGTTCTCCATGGCATCATTAAGGTAAGGAACTGTTGGCGGTAAGAGACATTTCAGAGAACGAAACCGCGCAATCCCGCCAGTTTGCCTAGGACACAACTTCTGCACTGTGCTTTGGTTCAATCGTATGCGTTACGCCGGTCATACGTGTCTGACGCGGTTCCAGAGCAGTAGTTCGTTGATATCCGATGGTTTGTGCCCACCAGCAATGGCCGTCA
>SPLB01000281.1 GCA_004566265.1 Paracoccaceae bacterium
AAAAACGCGCTCTTCGCCGGACATGACGCTGGCGCTCAGAACTGGACCGTCATCGCGTCACTGATCGAGACCTGCAAACTCAACGGCATCGAGCCACACATTTATCTGTGCGGCGTGCTCACGGCCATTGCTGGCGGGCACAAACAAAACCACATCAACGAACTGTTGCCTTGGAACTACGCTAAAGCTGTGTGATCGGCCCACCGCTTACCGACCACCGGAGCCAAGGACCAACTCGGGAGCAGGTCGGCGATCTGCGGTGTGAGCCTGTCGACCCGGGCCTTGGTATCAATGACCGCGTCTCCATAATCCTGGAACACGATCTGCTGCGCCGGATGCGCGCACCGTTTTTTGCTGGTGCGATTCAGCTGGGGAGCTCAGCCTCCACCGCGGCGAGGGTTACATCATATCCCCACAGGCGTCGCAGATGGTTCAGAACCTCGTTTTTGTCATCCTCGGACAAATACACGCCGTCCCGGACTGTATGTGTCAATTTCAACACCCGATCGCCCCTAAGGTCCGCGTCTGTCACCTGAATATCCGGCTCTATATGCGCCAAATCATATTGCCGGGCGAGGTCGCGGCGGATCGCCTTGTAGCCCGCACGATTGTGGATCTGACTGATCACCATCTTGGGGTGATCTTCATCATCGGTCAGTGTGAACAGCTTAAACTTGCGGATAAGATGTGGCGACAGAAACTGCTGAATAAAACTTTCGTCGCGGTAACTCGCCCAGGCTTCGCGGAGGACGCCGCGCCAGTCCGGATTGCCCGCGAACTCCGGAAACCAGTCTTTGTCTTCGTCGGTGGGGTGTTCGCAGATCCGGCGAATGTCCTCCATCATCGCAAAGCCCAGCGCATAGGGGTTTATGCCCCCAAAACGCGGGTCATCAAATTCCGGCTGCATGACCACATTGGTATGGCTGTGCAGCATTTCCATCAGCGCACCTTGGGTGATGAGACCCTGATCATAGAGCGCGTTGATAATATAATAATGCACGAATGTCGCGCAGCCCTCATTCATCACTTTGGTCTGTTTCTGCGGATACAGATACTGCGCCAGCATCCTGACAATCCGCAGGATCTCGCGTTGCCAGGGCTCCAACGCGGGACTATGTTTTTCTAGGAAATACAACAGGTTCTCCTGAGGCAGGTTCATGGTACGACGCCGTGCAGCCTCTGCCGCCTCGCGCGGATCATCGGCGTCGCGCTTCAGATCCATAACTGCGTCAGTCCAGATATCCAGTGCGCTCTGCCCAGTTTCATAAGCTTCGCGCATGGCCATCATCGCCTTGCGCTCCTCCGCCGAGGGTTTGGGCGGGCGACCATAACGGAACACCCCCTGCGACTGCAGCGCGTGGGCGGCATCCAGAACCCATTCAACCTCGTCCAGACCATAGCGTTCTTCGCAGGCGGCAATGTAGTTTTTGGCAAAAGCCAGATAATCGTGAATGCCGTCGGCGTCGGTCCATTGCTGAAACAGGTAGTTTGTCTTGAAGAAATGGTTATGCCCAAAGGCCGCATGCGCCATGACCAGCGTTTGCATGGACATGGTGTTTTCTTCCATGTTGTAGCTGATGCAGGGGTTGGAGTTGATGACAATTTCGTAGGCTAGCCCCTGTCGGCCTGTGCGATACAGCGCCTCATCCCGGGCAAAATGTTTCCCAAAAGACCAATGGTGATACATCAACGGCAGGCCAACGCAAGAATAGGCATCCAGCATTTGCTCGGCTGAGATGATCTCGATCTGGTTCGGATAGACATCCAGACCCAGATCATTGAGCGCAATGTCTTCAATCGCGCACCGGGCCTTTTCCAACAGCTCAAACGTCCATTCAGGACCATCAAACAGCGGAGCCTTTTTGGCATGCGTCATCTGTTATCCTTTCTCCTTGGGCAGGAAGAATTCGCGGAAAATCGGGTAGATATGGCTTGGCTCAGCAACGCGCTGCATCTCGAAATGGCGCGCGGCGTCTTTGACCTGCCGGTAGTTCTGCCACAGGTCCTCGCCAACTTCGGTGTTGTCCAGAAGCATGGTGGCATCCTTCTGTACGATTTCCACATAGGCAAAAAACTGGCTCAGCGGCAGCAGCTGTTCGATTAGGACCTGACGGCAGCGATTGGAGTCATTGCCAAAGTTTTCTCCATCTGACGCCTGAGCACCATAGATGTTCCATTCGTCCGGCGGGTAGCGCACGTCAATGATTTCCTTCATCTTCTCCAGCGCGGTGGACACAATGGTGCCGCCGGTTTCCCGCGCATAAAAAAACGTCTCTTCATCCACTTCCTGCGCGTAATGCGTATGACGAATAAAGACGATTTCCGTATGTTCATACGACCGCGTCAGGAACAGATGCAGCAACAGAAAGAAGCGCTTGGCCAAGTCTTTTTCGCGCTCCTGCATGGACCCTGAAACATCCATAAGACAGAACACCACTGCGCGCGAGTTGCGTATCTTTTCCGGCACATAGGTGTCATAGCGCAGATCGATCGGGTCGATATACCCCACCACCCGGCGTTTGCGGCGGATGCTCTCCAGTTTGGCCGTCAGGGCCGCCAGCAATTCTTCCTGACTGGGGGAACGCGCTTCGATTTCCTCAAGTTCGGCCACCTGCGCCTCGAGCTCTTTTTGTTCAGACGACGCGGGTCGCTGCAGTGCGATCCTGCGCCCCAGAGAATTGCGCATGGTGCGCACAAGGTTGAGGTTATTGGGGGTGCCCGCTGTGGTCAGACCGGCCCGACGGGTGCCAACGGTTTCGGTCTCTACCGTGGATTTTTCGACCAGATCCGGCAATTCCAACCCGTCAAACAAGATTTCGAGGTATTCGTCACGGGTCAGCGTAAAGGAAAAGGCATCATCGCCTTCGCCATCATCGCTGCCCTTACGGCCGCCCTCGCCCTGCCCGTTTTTGGGCCGGTCGAGCGTGTCTCCGACAACAAAGTCTTTGTTGCCGGGCAACACATACCGACGATTGCCGCCCTTGCCATGGAAAAACCGTGGCTCTTTCAGGCCCTTGCCCGGAATGGTGACCTTTTCTCCATCCTTCGGTACGCTGTCGCCTTTACCGATGGATTTTTCCCTGACCGAACGGTCAACACGCTCTTTGATATTTTCGCGCGCGCGTCGCAGGAACCGTTGTCGGTTCCCAAGACTTTTTCCTTTCGGATTGGCGCGCCTGTCGATGAAATGGTGCATACAACACCTCCCCGTCTGTTAGCCCGCCTTGTTCACCCGCATGTACCATTCCACGAGGCGTCTGACCTGCCGGTCGGTATAGCCATGCTCGCGCATGCGCTGGACGAACTCTTGATGTTTGCCTTC
>SPLB01000282.1 GCA_004566265.1 Paracoccaceae bacterium
CGCGTCGTTCAGATCGCCTGCATCGATGGTTTTACCGCGCTCCAAACCCGTGTAAGCGACAATGGTGGGGCTTTGGATCCGCTGGTTTCCTTCAACTTTGACGCCGGTGAAACGGAAGGACTGCGCCTCAGCAGCAAGTGGTGTCAAACCCAGAGCCAGCATCAATCCGAGCACGGATGTCGTGCGCTTGAGGATTGTTGAATAAGAATCAATAGAAAAGCGTTGCTCTGCGTTTGCAAGCGCGCTCTGTTTCCCCCGGACCATCAGTCGTCCCCAAATATTTTTATACACTCGGGATCTGCCTAGCCGGTTTAAACTCGCTTGTCAAAAGCAAGCCACGGCTGTTCGCCACAAGGGCGGAAACAGGATTTTTGTTGGCGCGCTGCCCTTGCATTTCAGTTGCGTCCCGCGAAAGGAGCTATCGCTAAAGCCGGGCCTTCTCTTAAGACAGCGACAACGCCGAAAGTGCCAGAGCGCCACCTGCAAAAAGTGCGCTCGCCGTCATCAGAGCGGTCAGGCAGCGATCCAAGTTTACCCAGAACAGAACTGATGCCCCCTTACAAGATTGCCGCAAGATATCCATTCCGTATCCCTTCGTGCAGACGCCTGCAAAAACAGGCGCAGGTCATAAATCCCGAAAAGGAATAGAGAAGGTTTGTGGCAGGAAATGGGCCTAAGGCGGCCCCAATCCCCGCGTTTTGAAAATTGGTTAACGGTTTCAGCAGAAAAGATCATTGCCAATTGAGAAGACCATCAGCGACAAGACCATCACAACGCCAAGCGCCATCAACGCCTGCATGACCTTCTGATTGGGCTGGCGCCCGGTAATGGCTTCATAGGCAAAGAACATAAGATGACCCCCATCAAGGATCGGAACTGGGAAAAGGTTAATCAGTCCAATTGCCGTCGATAAAGCCGCGATCAACCCAATGTAATTTATCAGGCTTTGCCCGGCAAGCGAACCAGAGGTTTCGGCAATGCCAATCGGGCCGGATAAATTGCAGGTGCTGATCTGACCAGAGACCATATGCGAGATCCCCGAAAAGGTTCCTTCAATCGTCGACCACACACTAATCGCACCAAGACCCAGCGCTCTCCACGGCGCCATGGGTTCAGTGGCAAAATCGAACATCAGACCACCTTGAAGACCAACCAGCCAGCGAGTTTCAAACCCTCCATCGGCGGTCGGCAGATCGGTACGACGCGCGGCCAGCGCAAACTGAAGCTCTTTGCCGTCGCGCAGCACATCCACCAGAATCGGCCGCCCTTCAGACTCAAAAACGGCTTCGCGAAGTGCATCAAAGGATGCAATCGGCGCGCCATCCACATGGGTAATAAAGTCCCCCGGTGCCATTCCGACGTCATCCGCCGCCCCTCTGGGTGTCACAAGCGACACAAAAGCGGGGCGAATATGCGGGCCGCGCACTTCCCTGTCCTGGCCATTGCGGTCGACCACATAGGTCAGCACGGTCTCATCCGGCAGGCTCTTTTCAAAGGTCTGCCAGGCCAGGGGATCCCCGCGTTTGGGGACCGCAACACCACCGACGCTGAGAATTTCATCACCAACTTCAAGACCGTTTTCCACACCGGGCACGGGCTTAAGCCCGCCGACGATCATATCTTCAACCGGCTTGCCCTGCCACATGAAGAGGCCGGCAAAGATAAAGGCAGACAGGACAAAGTTGAACACAGGTCCCGCTGCAACGGTCGCCGCGCGGGCCCAAAGGGGGGCACCGTGCATCGTTTTGCGAAGGCGCTCTGGATCTTGCTCCGCGGCGGCCATCGCCTCGGCATCTTTGCCAGACGCCGCATCCGCATCGCCAAGGAACTTCACGAAGCCTCCCATCGGTATCGCGGCGATCTGCCATCGGGTGCCGCGTTTATCCACACGGCTCCAGAGAACGGGGCCAAAGCCAAGCGAAAACACTTCTGGGAAAATCCCGCTCCAGCGACCAACAATGTAGTGACCGTACTCATGCACTGCGACGATCACCGAAATGGCACCGATAAAGGCAACTATGGTAAAGGCGAGACCGCCGAATTGCGGGAGAAGTGCTGCTAAGTCCAAAGGTCCACCTGCGTTTTGTTGTTCAAGTTTTGCCGCGACTGACGCGTTACGCGACACCGGCCGCGACAACGCGATCTGTTTCCTGACGGGCCAAGTGGTCCACATGCAGTACCGCTTCAAGGGTCATGGTCTGATCCAATAGCCCCGCCTGCCCGTCTGCCCAAGCCAAAGTCTGCGCCACCACACGCGCCATATCAACAAACCCGATGCGTTCCGCAATAAAATGATCTAATACACGTTCCTTGGCGCCATTAAACACCGCGCCAGTCAGCCCCCCTCGGTTCATCACGTCCCACGCAAGTCCCAAGGCAGGGTAGCGGGCCGGATCAGGTGTGGCAAAACTCAGCTGCTGAATGGCCGCCAGATCAAGCCGTTCAACCGGTAGATCGCGGCGCTCCGGCCAGTGGAGCGCAAAGCCAATCGCGTGACGCATGTCCGGCGCACCCAGATGCGACATCACGGCCCCATCCCGGAAGCCAACCAAGGCGTGCACTATGGATTGCGGGTGCACCAGCACTTCGATCTGACTGGGGGAGACGCCAAAAAATTCCTTTGCCTCAATGACCTCTAGCGCCTTATTAAACATCGAAGCACTGTCGATCGTGATCCGCTGTCCCATGTCCCAATTAGGATGCGACGAAGCCTCCGCCACGGTGGCCTCACGCAGTTGATCGAGCGGCCAATCGCGAAACGCACCGCCGGATGCGGTGATGATAATGCGCTCGACCTCCGACATATCTTCGCCGATCAGGGCCTGAAAAATGGCAGAATGTTCGCTGTCGACCGGCAAAATTCGCGCATTGTGGGCCTTGGCCGTGCGCAACAGCAACCCACCTGCACAGACAAGAGATTCCTTATTGGCCAGCGCCAGCGTGGCGCCCTGCTTTACCGCCTCGAGCCCCGGCACCAAACCAGCGGCGCCCACAATTGCTGACATCACCCAGTCCGCCGGGCGATTTGCGGCCTCAGCAATGGCTTGCGGACCCGCCGCCGCCTCGACATCGCTGCCTGCAAGGGCTGCGCGCAGATCTTCCAGCAATTCAGGAAAGGCTGTGACCGCCACATCCGCCCGGAATTCGCGTGCATCTGCCGCCAGCTGCTCAATATTGCGCCCGCCGCTGAGCGCCACAACATCATAGGCACCGGGCGCCCGCCGGATCAGGTCAATCGTATTCCGCCCAATGGAACCGGTGGCCCCGAAAATGGAGATCTTTTTCATTTCTATACCTTTAAAAGGTGACGCTGCGCTGCGCTCACCCCCAGGTGATTGCCACCAGGAACGCCAATGCCCCTGCCCCAAGCATGCCATCAAACCGATCAAACACACCGCCGTGACCGGGGATCAGCTGGCTGGAGTCTTTAACACCCATGCGCCGCTTCAACGCGCTTTCGGCAATATCGCCTGCCTGGCTGAACATTGAAACAAAGACCGACATAAGAACGACCCAAGCTGCCACGTCAAAAATCAGCACAAACAGCAGACCAACACCGGCCGCAGCTACCCACCCCCCGGAGGTCCCGGACCAAGTTTTATTCGGGCTGACCGCAGGCCAGAACTTGCGACCGCCCACGTATTTTCCTACGAAATAGCCCGCAACATCGGTTGCGACCACCGCGAAGATGACCCAACAGGTCCATCCTGCCCAATATTCATTACGCAGCCAGATAAGGCCAAATCCGCCAAGCAGAACCCAAGCCCCGTAGGCCACAAACCGCTGTCTCTCCTGCCGAAGCACGCACCACCCACAGGCCAAAGGCACCGCCAGAACCGCGGGCACAAGAAGCAGTGGCACAACGGCCGCGATAAACACTGACAGCGCTGCGCCCGCTCCAGCAATCACCGGGGTAAGGTCCTTGTCGTTGCGGAACATGCGCAGGATTTCCCAGAAGACAACGCCGGTCGCCAATGACACAAAAAGCGCAAAGGCTATTCCGCCCAACAAGATTGCGATGCCACCGACAAACAGCAAAACCAGAGCCGAGGTCGCCCTTGGACCAAGATCTGTAAAGCGACCGCTCTTTCTGGTCGGATTCATGTTTTTACCGTTCCAAAACGGCGATCCCGCGCGCCGTAGTTCTGGCACAAAATCTCAAGCTCTTTCGCGGTAAAATCGGGCCAGAGCGTGTCAATGAACTCATACTCGGCATAGGCCGACTGCCACAACAAGAAGTTCGAAATCCGCGCTTCCCCACTCGTACGGACCACCAAATCCGGATCCGGCAGCACACAGGTGTCAAGGTACTTGGGCAGCGTTTCCTCGTCCACGTCGGCCGGGTCCAGCTTTCCATCTGACACATCCCGAGCCAGTCTCTTGGTGGCGCGGGCCACCTCGTCGCGGCCGCCATAGTTCAACGCAATGGTAAGCTGCGTACCTGTGTTCTCTTCCGTTTCAAGTTCCAGCGCATCCATCAGGTCGATCAGCTTTCTGTCGAGCCGCACCCGGTCCCCTATGAAGCGCACCCGCACATTTTTGGCGGCTAGGGCTTTCATCTCTTTGGAGATATACCGGCGAAACAGGCTCATAAGCCCTGCGACTTCGGTCTGCGTGCGTTTCCAGTTTTCCGTAGAGAACGCAAAGATCGTGAGGTAACGGATACCAAGACCGGGGCAGCACTCAACCACTTCGCGCACGCGGCGGGCTCCGGCGTGGTGACCAAACAAACGCGGGCGTCCGCGCGCCTGTGCCCAGCGGCCATTGCCATCCATAATGATCGCCACGTGACGGGGGCCCTGCGCGACGCCTTCGCCTGCGCGGTTGTCTCGAATATCGGTATCCGTTTTCATCACTGCAGATCAGACCTGCATGATTTCTTCTTGTTTCACTTCAAGCGCGGCATCAACGGCTTTGATCATGGTATCGGTCAGTTCCTGAACTTCGCCTTCCCAAAGTTTTTGGTCGTCTTCAGACATACCATCAGCCTTAGCTTTCTTGATCTGATCCATACCGTCGCGGCGAACGTTGCGGATCGAAACGCGCGCGTTTTCGGCATATTGACCCGCAACCTTACCCAACTCGCGGCGGCGTTCCTCGTTCAGCTCCGGAATCGGCAACATAATTATGGTGCCATTGAGTTGCGGGTTGATGCCCAGGCCGCTTTCACGAATTGCTTTTTCGACTTTGCCAACAAGACCTTTATCCCAGACGTTGATCGTCACCATACGCGGCTCTGGCACGTTGACGGTGCCCACCTGATTGATCGGTGTCATCGAACCATAGGCTTCGACCATCACCGGCTCCAGCATGGAGCCCGACGCACGGCCTGTACGAAGACTTGCAAATTCTGTCTTCAGGTTTGCCATCGCGCCATCCATGCGGCGCTGCAGGTCATCAGTGTCGAGTTCAAATTCATCAGACATTCTGCTCTCTCCCATTGATTGGAGTGGTCTGGGCTGGCTCATAAGCCATTGACCACGCGTTGTATAGCGACCTTTGCCTTGAAACAACCTAGAGGCACATGTTTGCTTGCAATTCGCCCCATTGGAAAAACGGGTTGAACCAGAAGGGCGCCCGAAATTAGGCTGCCCATTTGGTTCAAATTTGTGATCAACGTCCGCTAGTCTTTTACCTTTGTATAGGTGCCTTCACCTGCCAGAATACCCCGGAAGCCGCCTTCGTCATCCAGTGCAAAGACAATCAACGGCAGTTTGTTGTCACGAGCCAGAGCAATTGCAGAGGCATCCATGACCTTCAGGCGTTTTGCCAGCAC
>SPLB01000283.1 GCA_004566265.1 Paracoccaceae bacterium
CGTGACATGCCGGATCCCGGATCAAACCGCGCCCGGCGTGCCTGACCCATATCGACGACCACACGGATGTCCTCAATCGTCAAAGAGGTTTCGGCGATTGAGGTCGCCAACACCACCTTGCGGCCATGGGGTTCGGGCTGGATGGCTGCGCGTTGTTCGCCAAAGGGCAGGGCACCAAACAGCGGGCGGATGTGGCAGTCGCCGGGAAGCTGCCCCTTCAGCGCCTTGGCCGCGCGGCGGATTTCGCCTTCGCCGGGCAGGAAGGCCAGAATGCCGCCTGCGTCAGCTCCCGCTTCCTTGCGTGTGTCGCGTTCGGCTTGCAGGACCAGATCCACCAGCGCATCAACCCGCAGGGCTTTGGGCGGAAGCGGCTTTTGCAGCCAGCGGATTTCGACCGGGAAGCTGCGCCCTTCGGAGGTCACAATCGGGGCCTCCATTAGGGCTGCTACGGGAGCGGCGTCTAATGTGGCTGACATGGCCAATAGGATCAGATCGTCGCGCAATGCGCCCGCAACTTCGAGGCAGAGCGCAAGGCCGAGGTCGGCATTCAGGGAGCGTTCGTGAAATTCATCGAAAATAACCGCGCCAACGCCCGGCAGGTCCGGTTCGGATTGTAGCATGCGAGTGAGGATGCCCTCGGTGACGACCTCAATGCGGGTGGTTTTGGACATTTTGCTTTCGCCGCGCACCCGGTAGCCAATGGTTTGGCCCGGTGTTTCACGTAGGGTTTCGGCCATGCGTTCGGCAGCGGTGCGCGCGGCCAAGCGCCGGGGTTCAAGCATGAGAATGCGCCCTTCGCAGAGATCTGCTGCAAGCATGGCGAGCGGCACGCGCGTGGTTTTGCCCGCGCCCGGCGGTGCTTGGAGGACCGCGCGTCCTTTTGCGCGCAGAGCAGAGATCAGGTCTGGCAGGGCGTCATCTATAGGAAGCTTGGTCGAAGAGGGAAACGGCGCAGTCATGAGCGCGGTTATGGCCTGTTGCTGCCGCAACGTCCAGATCACGTGAGATCAGCTTTCTGTCCCTGTGTTGTACCACTGCAGCATAACGGGACCATAGATGGTTTCCACACGTCCGCCAATCAGCATAAACTGACCATCGCGGCGGCGAACATAGTTGAGCGACACGTCAAAGTTACCGCGCTTGCGCAGTTGTTTTTCGCCATAGCCTGCTTCACGGATGAAAGCGCCGCGACAGGTGAAGCCTGCCTCGGTCTCCAACGGTTGGCTTAAGACCAAACGCGTGCGGCGCACGCCGTCGAATATTGGTAGATCTAGATTGCAAAGACGGGCCTCGGGAAGGGGGCCCGCCGCCAGCCAAAGAGCGGTTGCCGGATCAATCGTATCGCGCTGGGTCAGTGGGTTTAGGGGCGCGTGTGCGCCCTGTTTAGATCGTCCCACTGCGCCGCTGTCCACACGCGGGATTCCACCAACATAGGTCAGGGTTGCTGATGACCGGCGACGGCCTGTGTTGACGGCTTCGGTATAGGTGCGCGGTTCCGCCGTTCGACCTTGGCTACGCCAACGGCCTTCCGATTGCAGGTCAAACCGCACCTTGGCGAGGGTGCGAAGTGCGCCAGTGGTTGCAAACTGGCTGATGGTGCGGTAGCGGCCATTTGTGCGGTGACTTGCGATCCTAAGGTCCCCGAGCTTCAAACCAAGACCGCGCACCACATATTGCAACTCGTGCTGACCGGCTGCCGATTGGGCTCGGGCGGCGCCGGAATATCCGCCGATCACAGGCAGGCAGATCAGGCCAAAACTGAATACCAAGGCCACTCCAAAGTTCAGACCAAAGCCGGGACGGGACGGAAGCGGTCGGGACATTCTGGCTCCTTTTACGGGCGTGCTTTACCAGGGTCACCGCGCGGCGACCGCGGCACTTGGGCGTGATGCGCGGCGTCTGAGTGGTCAAAGCTGGACAAGTGCCACTCCTCTAAGCCATCAAGGCGGGACGGAACAAGGGGGCTCGCAGGGATCATCATGGATATCGCAAAGCTGAGTGAACAGATCCTGAGTGGAGATCGCCGTGCGTTGGCACGGGCCATTACATTGGTTGAAAGCGGGCGTCAGGATCACCGGACTAAAGCGGACGCGCTGATGCTGGAATTGGCGGGTGCGGGGCGTCAGGCGCTTCGAATCGGTCTGTCCGGGACACCTGGGGTTGGTAAATCCACCTTTATCGAGGCTTTTGGCATGATGTTGGTGGCGCAAGGGCTCAAGATTGCTGTTCTGGCGGTGGACCCGTCGTCTGCCCGTTCAGGGGGGTCAATTCTAGGTGATAAAACCCGGATGGAGCGGCTGAGTCGCGAGAGGTCGGCCTTTATTCGACCCAGTCCGAGCCAAAATCACCTTGGCGGCGTGGCCCGTCGCAGCCGCGAAGCGGTGGGCCTGTGCGAAGCTGCGGGCTTTGATGTCGTACTGATCGAAACCGTTGGCGTTGGTCAGTCGGAGACCATGGTGGCGGAAATGGCAGATCTGTTCTTGCTGCTGCTCGCCCCGGCTGGCGGGGACGAGCTGCAGGGCGTGAAACGCGGCATTATGGAAATTGCCGATATGATCCTTGTCAACAAGGCAGACGGCGACCTCAAAGCGGCGGCGACACGCACCTGTGCGGATTATGCAGGCGCGCTGCGCCTGTTGCGTAAACGTCCGCAGGATCCAAGCGACCACCCCAAAGCGCTGACGGTTTCGGCCCTGGAAGAAGACGGACTTGAGACAGCATGGCACGACATGCAGGCGCTTACCAAATGGCGTCGTCAAAAGGGCCATTTTGAAGCCAACCGGGCCCGTCAGGCGCGCCACTGGTTTGCGGAAGAAATCCGCCACAGCCTGCTGGCACGTCTGGAAACCCCTTGGGCCAAAGACCGCATGGCGCTCCTGGCAGATGAGGTTGCACAAGGCCGCCGCGGAATTGGCGAGGCGGCGCAGGATTTCCTGACCGGTCTTGGCAGTTGAAGCACAGCAAAAAACTACATTTCAGGGCCCATTTCGCCCTGTGTTCACAGGGACAAGTCAGCAGAAGCGGTCTTCAGCGCGTTTGAGGGCGGAATTATTCGAAGCGCTGCCACAAATCCGGCGTATACGACTTGACCATACCTGAGATTCCCCCTAAACGCATCCAACCAGTTTTCGGGCGCAGCTAATGGCCGCGCCCTTGTGATTTGGCGCTTGATTCGAGATACGCGAACGGATCGTGATTGTTTTACGCGCCGCAGATACGAAGGAAAATACCATGTCGCGCCGCTGCGAACTGACCGGAAAAGGCCCGATGACTGGCAACAATGTCAGCCACGCCAACAACAAAACCAAACGTCGTTTCCTGCCGAACTTGAACGATGTCACCCTGCAGTCCGAGACCCTGGGCCGCGGTGTTAAACTGCGCATCTCAGCAGCTGCTCTGCGGTCGGTTGATCACCGCGGTGGCCTGGATGCGTTCCTGGCAAAAGCGAAGGACATCGAACTGTCCGATAACGCTCTGAAAATAAAAAAAGAAATCGCGAAAGCACAAGCTGCTCAGGCCTAATCTCTGTGGTCGGCACGTCCCCGCCGATCTGACATGATCAGTATTTTTTGAACCGCCGTGCAAGACTTGCGCGGCGGTTTCATTTCTTGTTGTATGTGCGGGCAGGCTGCGGCGGAAAGACCCCTTGTAGCCAAGCGGTCGCACTGCCATATGCAGGCACAAATGAAACTACGGCGGACATATTTGGCTCTGTTTTTGGCTTTTTGCCTTGCGGTGACTGCCCAGGCGGCGGTAGCGCCGCGCGGGCAAGAGGCTGGTGAGCAGGCGATTTTATGCACCGGGGCAGGCGTGGTGGTTGTCGATCTCGATGCGGAGGGCTTCCCGAAAGGGTCTCCGCATCACTGCCCTGAGTGCTGTCTGCACTTATTGGTTGTAGTCGTGGGTTTTGTCCCCCTTGTGTACCCGCTGAAGGCGGTCCGCCCTCTGTCGCGTGTTGTCACGCCGCAAGTGGAAGGGGCTGTGCCTGTGGTCCATGTGCTGTGGGCCCGCGCGCCTCCGCACCGCGCCTGAACCTTCCACACGTCCAAATCACTCAGACTGACAGGAGACGACACATGTCGCTCAAATCATTTCCCGCAGCTTTTGCGGCCATTCTTGCCTTGTCCACCGCCGCCATTGCTGAAAGCCACATCATGGTGCACGACGCGTATGCGCGGTCCTCGAACCCTAAAGCGGGCGCCGCGTTTATGCACATTATGAACAATGGTCAGGAGACCGACCGTCTGCTCGCAGTCACATCGGATGTCGCGGCACGCACCGAGCTGCACACTCACAAAGAAGACGCCAATGGCGTTATGAAAATGACGCATGTCGAAGAGGGCTTCGAGATTCCCGCAGGCGGCATGCACATGCTGAAGCGCGGCGGTGACCATGTTATGTTCTTGGGTCTCAAGGCACCGTTTGAAGATGGCGCAACCTTACCGATCACGCTTGTCTTTGAAAAGGCGGGCGAGATCTTGGTAGAGGTATCCGTTGATCAGACGCGCAAGGCCAAACATAGCGAGGGTCATGAGGGGCACGATCACTCGGGCCATGACCACTAAACGCGCTAACCCTCTGGAATAAAATCTCAATCCTGCCGCGTATTCGTGGCAGGCTCTTTGCTGTTCTGGTGAAAAAATCGGCCTTCAGTTTGGAGGCGACGGCGAGATGGCGTACGCGTCGTCCGTCACGGCCGTGCCTTCCGCTTTCAGCTGGCCGAGGTCGCCGTCACCGGCTCCATGGTTTCCGCCATCCTTCCCGCTATACAGCGATCGCGCGCGCCTCCGGCAAGCGTCTGAGAGCGATCCCCACCCACTCTGGGTGAAAGCGGCAGAACAGGTCCGTCCGCCGCGCTGAAAAACACCATCGCCGAACCAGAATATAGCGGTTTCCCGGTCTGATCCGTCCAGTCTCAGCGGCCCGTCCAACCGCAGGTAACGCTTAGGCCAAAAACGCTAGTCCTGCGGTCGGCCTCACGCGATTTTACCGTTTAAGGGAAGGTCAAATGGGCAATGTCGGTTAACTTGCGTCGGCCAGCAACGAGGCGTTGCCGCCCGCAGCAGTGGTGTCGATGCAGGTGTGGCGTTCCAGTCGGCAGCGGTCAGCTAGATCCTGTTCTGCCCAAAGCGGCAGGAGCTGTCCATCGTGGTCTGCAAGCGCCTGGCGTGCGGTGCGCAGGTCATCGTCTTCCCCCCAGAACGCAACACCCTGAAACCCAGAAAGGCGGCTCAGGTCATGCAGATCCAAAGCGCCGTCTAACGTGTGGTCTCCGGCAGCGCCAGGTGCAATAATCGCGGCGCGGCATCCGTTGGCTCGGGCGGTTGTTGCCTGGGATTGCGCTGCCTCCGGTGTTGGCCCTAAACACAGCACGATGCCGCGCCCGTAGGTGGCGAGAATGTTGGATTCCCCGGTGGGGCCGGGCAGGGCGGTCTCTGACAGGATCACGCGATCTGGTTGCGGGATGCGATCCAGCAGCGCCTGTGCATCGGCATAGCTGACGGTTGCGGCCCCTGTGGCGGCGCTGGGGGAAGTGGGCGCCTTCGTGAACCGTTTTACGTAAGCCGGGCCGCCTGCCTTGGGACCGGTGCCCGAAAGGCCCTCACCGCCAAAGGGTTGCGAGCCGACAATTGCGCCGATCTGGTTGCGGTTGATGTATATGTTCCCAACAGTCAGACGTCCGGTCACCTGCTGGATACGATCATCAATGCGTGAATGCATGCCGAAAGTCAGGCCAAAGCCAGAGTTATTGATCGCATCGACCACTTTGTCCAACGCATTTGCCTTGTAGGTCGCCACATGCAGGACCGGTCCAAAGATTTCGCGGCTCATCTCCTCGATCCCGTTCACGCGGACTACTGTCGGCGCGACAAAGGTGCCGACAGCGGGACGGGTAAGCTCCTTGATCACGCGGCCTTCTGTGCGGGCGGCTTCAATATAGTCCTGTATCTCTGCGCGTGCGGCTTCGTTGATGACGGGGCCGACATCGGTGTGCATCTGCCACGGCTGCCCCACGACCAACTCGTCCATCGCGCCACACAGCATCGTTAGATAGGTGTCTGCGACATCTTCCTGCACATAAAGGCAGCGCAGCGCGGAACAGCGCTGGCCTGCCGATTGAAAAGCGGAGGCGACAATGTCTTTGACCGCCTGCTCTGGAAGCGCAGTGGAGTCGACGATCATGGCGTTCAGGCCACCAGTCTCTGCGATCAGCGGTGCGCTGGGTGGCAGGGTTTTGGCCATAGTGCGATTGATGCGCTGGGCTGTGGCTGTGGAACCTGTAAAGCAAACGCCGGAAATCCGCGCGTCCGAAGTCAGTGCTGCACCCACAACGGATCCCGGTCCGGGCAGCAGTTGCAGGGCGGTGGCGGGCACGCCAGCCTCTAGCAGCAGGCGCACGCCCACCGCCGCGTTTACGGCTGTCGTCTCAGCCGGTTTCGCCAGCACAGCATTACCTGCGGCAAGAGCCGCAGCGATTTGGCCAGTGAAGATCGCCAGCGGGAAGTTCCATGGGCTGATGCAGGTGAAAAGGCCGCGTGCAGGTTGTTCGAGTTCCTGCGCGCGGGCGCCGTAATAGCGCAGGAAATCAACCGCTTCGCGCAGCTCTGCAATGGCGTCCATAGGGGTTTTGCCGGCTTCGCGGGTCAGCACCGCGAAGATTTCTCCAAAATTCTGCTCGTAGAGGTCAGCCGCTCGGAACAGCACTGCACAGCGCTCTGCGGCTGTTGCGTCCCAGGTGGCGGCATCGCTCAGCGCGGCCTCAACGGTTGCTGCATCAGCAAGGGTGACGGTGCCCACTTTATCGGTTGGATCTGCAGGGTTTTGGGCCGCAAGGGTTTTTGTCCCCGCAGCAGGGCGCGCGGTCATTGGGCCAATGTGCCAATGATGCGTCGCAAATGGGGTCCGTGCGGCTTCTATCGCATCAAGATCATCTTCGTCGTGCAGGTCCCAGCCTTGTGAGTTTTTACGCTCTGCCCCGTAAAGGGTGGCAGGCGGCAGCACGGCGGTGTTGATCCCCGCGGGATCATATTCGGCAAAAGGATCGGCGGCGACGACTGCGGCTGGGACATCCTCATCCACGATCTGGTTCACAAAAGAGGAGTTCGCGCCGTTTTCCAGCAGGCGGCGCACCAGATACGCCAGCAGGTCACGGTGCGCACCGACCGGGGCGTAGATGCGGCAGCGGGCATTGTGTTTCTTGCGGACAATGGCGTGCAGCGCTTCGCCCATGCCATGCAGGCGCTGAAACTCAAAAGCATTCAGATCGGTGGCAAGGTCCAAAACTGCGGCGACGGTATGGGCATTGTGGGTCGCAAACTGTGGATAGATCCGGTCTGTCATGCCCAAAAGCTTCTTGGCATTGGTGATGTAAGAAATATCGGTCGCAACCTTCTGGGTGAAAACAGGGAAATCCCTTAGGCCTTCGACCTGCGAACGTTTGATTTCTGTATCCCAGTAGGCACCTTTTACCAGTCGAACCATGATCTTGCGGTCCAATTCGGTCGAGAGCTGATAGAGCCAGTCCAGAACCCCAGCAGCGCGTCGGCCATAGGCCTGTACAACCACGCCGAACCCGTCCCAGCCGGTCAGTGACGGGTCGCGCAGGACGGCTTCGATCACATCCAGCGACAGGTCCAGGCGGTCTGCTTCTTCGGCGTCAATGTTTAGACCCATTCCAGCGGCTTTTGCAGCCTGCGCAAGCTCTAGTGTGCGCGGAACAAGCTCTTCCATAACGCGGGTTTTCTGGGACACTTCATACCGGGGGTGCAACGCCGAGAGTTTAATCGAGATACCGGGGTTTTCACGAATGTCGGTTGCAGTGCATTCGGTGGAAAGCTTGGAAATCGCGTCCGAATAGGCGGTAAAGAAGGTATCGGCGTCGGCTTGTGTCAGCGCGGCTTCGCCCAGCATGTCATAGGAATACGTATAGCCTTTGGTGACTTGCGGGCCGCCACGCTTCAGCGCCTCTTCGATGGTCTGACCCAGCACGAACTGCGCGCCCATTTCTTTCATGGCGCGGCTGACGGCCGCGCGGATCACCGGTTCGCCGAGCCGCTTCAACGCCCCGCGTAGGACACCGGCAAAGCCCGGCTGGTCGTCGTCCAGAACCTTACCGGTCAACAGCAGAGCCCAGGTGGAGGCATTGACCAGCGACGAAGAGGATTGCCCCAGATGCTTGCCCCATTCAGATGGGGCAATTTTGTCTTCGATCAGCGCATCGACTGTTTCGGCGTCCGGCACACGCAACAACGCTTCGGCAAGGCACATCAAAGCAACGCCCTCGTCCGTAGATAGACCATATTCAGCAAGGAAGACATCCATCAGGCCAGGGCTGGCCTCACCACGGATCCCGGTGACCAGCGCTACGGCTTCGCGGCTTATGCGGCTGCGCTGTTCCTTGGGGAGCGCGGCCTGTTCGATGAGTGCCTGAACAGTCTGCGTTTCGTTGCGCAAGTGGGCGGCGCGGATCAGAGAACGGGTTTCCTGCAGCTGGGTCATCGGGGGCCTCCAAATCTATGTGTTCCTTTGAGTGTATCATTCATGTTAAAGTCGATTTCACCATTCTTGCCCACTGGGTGGGGTTTTGGTGTTAATTTTTTTCAATCTCTAGGCCAAAGGTGTAGAATGGAGAGATTTTGTGGTGATCTTGACAGAATAGATAAGTCCATTCTCGCGGTTTTGAGCCACAATGGGCGCATCACCGTCACAGAGCTTGCCAAACAAGTTGGACTATCCAAAACCCCTTGCCAGATCCGCCTTAAGCGATTGATGGACGAAGACTTTATTCATGGATTTAAGGCCAAGCTGAACCCGGCGAAGATGGGGCTGGAGCACGTGTGTTTTGTGGAAGTCACCCTGTCCGACACACGCGAAGCGGTCTTGAACGCCTTTAACGAGGCAGTTGCACAAATCCCCGAGATTGAGCAGTGCCACATGATTGCTGGGTCATTCGACTATTTGTTGAAGATCAGGACTGCTGACATCCAGAACTATCGCCGGGTGTTGGGGGAGTCGATTTCCAGCCTGCCTCATGTTGCGAATACATCGACCCACGTGTCGATGCAGTCAGTGGTGGATGAAATCACCTGAAGGTGGCAGGCGCGCGGCGCGTCTCAGCGATATCCACCGCGAAAAAAAACAGCACGCAAATCAGAGGCCCATGCAGGTGTTGAACGGCCTTGCTGCTGGTTACCCGAGGCACAGGGGCGGTGTACGATTTCTGCCCCAATATCGAGACGGACAGCGGTGGCATCGGCGCCTCGCATGCGGGAGAGACGCCACATGGCCCCATGCAGGCAGCGGCCCAGATCTGTCCGACCTGCGGGCACGCCAGTTCGCGCGTGGCGACTTCGATCTGATCTTGGTGATGGGCGATGACACGCGCGCCTGTGTCGAACCGCACCGCCAGACGCGTCACACCACCAATGCCGGCTTGCTTGCGGGAAATGCAAAGCTGGAGGAGAGCATAGAGGTGTTTGACCCATATTACAAGGGGGGCGACTGCCTCGACTTGTGGGACGAAGCAGCCGCTTGAATTAAGCCTTTGCTTTAGGCGTCCTGCAAACGCAGGAGGCCCGCAAGCCATGGCAATTTGTTGACGGCCGGGTCGATCATCTGGCTTTGGACAAGACGGCGCATGGTGACAGAGACATCAAGCGGCACAGTGTTCGGCCAGTCAGCTGCGGCAAACAGAGAAATTCGGCGCGAGAAAGTGCCAAACGGAACCGAAAAGGCGTCGATCTCGTCGTGGAAACGCGCTGCACGCATGTAACCCAGCGGCGTTGTGATCGCCCAGCCGATGCGACGCCCGACCATCGCCATCAGCGCCAGATGCGAGCCGATCTCGAAACGGTCTTCAAATTCCAGCCGGTGACGGGTCAGCTGTGCTTCGATCTGTTGCGAGATCAGCTGTTCGCGGGCGTAGCGTAGCAGTGGAAGATGCGCAAGCTCCGAGATCACGGATTCGGGATCCTTCACCACACCACGCGGGGCAACGAGGATAAAGGGGTCCTCGACCAGCGGATATTCGGTCAGCCCGCTGTGCAGTTCGCCCGACGTTGCGGCAATGCCCATGTGCAGTTCTTTTGCTTCTACCGCTCGCACAATGTCATGGCTGGAAGCAGTGGTCATTTTAAAGCGGCACTGGGTCATGCTGTCGGCCAGGATGGTGGCCAAACGCGGGGTGAGATTGTTGTCGAAGTCATCGATCAAGCCAATTGCAAGCGACGGCAAATGCGACAGATCCATGACCGTCAGTTCGCTCTGCGCGAGGCGTAATTCGCTGAGCACAACATGGGTGCGAACCAGAAAATTTCGTCCCGCCGGTGTCAGCACCATGGGCCGACGGCTGTGGTCGACCAGTTCGGCGCCAAGCGCCTTTTCAAGGTTTCGCAGCTGTTGGCTGACAGCAGGCTGACTGAGCCCGGTGCGCTCTGCAGCTTGCGCCACAGAGCCAGACTTGGCAAGAGCTTCGAAAACCTCAAGGCCGCGGAGGGTAACCCCTTTCACCAGCATATAGTGTCTCCAATATAATTACTTTGTCCCCCGTGTCGCGCAATGCACGGCAGACAGCCCTTTAGAGAGAGCTCTCAAAGACACCTGGCGCGTGCAGCCTTGCAAAACCGGGACAAAAAACGACTATTGCATAAGAATCTTTTGGGCTTTTGGAAAGAACAAATCAGGGTTGTTTTACGCTAAGAGCGAAAATTTTAACTCGGCAAAGGCGAGAATGGACGTGATTTTCTATATTGTTGGCGTCTCAGCCCGGTTTTGATTAAACAACCATGGAATGTGTTTAAACTTTGGTATCAACTGCAAGATCGCGCCGCGGCATCGCCGAACTCTTGATACCGTTGCCAAAGACTCTCGTCACTGCGGCGGTCGGAACGGCTGACAATCTGTGCCTCTTGCGGGTCCAGGAGCCATGTGGAAACCACCTTGCGTTCGCTGCGGTTGAGCCGCCGATTGGCCACCGACTGAATACACCGGCAGAGGCTTGGGCTTGCCGCACTGCGCTCTGACTGCCGACAGGCGCGCTCGATCGCTCCTGCGGCCGATGCAGCCTCGGCTATGGGCAGCGCCAACACTGCGGCCAAGACCGCCACACGCATTGCATTGGAATAACCAGCCATATTGCGGACGTCTTTTTCTATTTCGGTCACCACTCCGAGGAACCTTCTACGGGATTTGAAACTTTCTGCAATAGGGTTGTCTACGCCCTGGAGGACCCCCTCGAAGAGGGACCATTCTGTCTCACCCCGGGAATTGGTATGGTTATTTTTTGAACTGGCCCCTTCACGGAAGAGGTGGTCCTTGATTTTCGACCAGGTTGCAGCCGTTCTAAAAATGGAGCAAGGTTTGCTTTGGGCGGCTGTTTTCATTGGTTATGTTTTGCTGGCAGAGGCCTCACCGGGTGCAAGAACCGTTGGTCGAATAGGGGCGTTTGGCGTTACGTTCTGCCAGCCAAGTGCAGATCCCGGCGCGCATTTTTGATCCCGTCTCAAAGGTATTCAGACAGACGCATTCATTCTTTAAAAAGCGCCGCAGCCGTTTGGTCATCCGATTGTCACGCCATTCGCCTTGCTCGTCCATCTTGTTTGAGAGCCGCCACGCGAGACCTTGTCTGCTGTACCAACCCATTATGGGGCCCAAATTACGGAAACCACGCCGCACCGGTGGGTGTTGCGTTCTTCCGAAGCGAGCCATTTGGCGTGTTTCCTATCGGGATGACAGTAAAGCCCGGACTGTGACAGCGACAACAGGTCGCACTGTTTGCGCAGGCTTGACGCAGGGTCCCGGTTCACCATTTTTTGCGGTGCGGCCCGCGCAACTGAAACGAGGCTTCAGCTAAAAAAGCCCGTTCCTCCATCACCGGGCCGATCTTCGACCGCAGCTTGTCAAGGTCGGCGGCGCTCACTTCTCTGGTCCACAACCCGGGGCAGTTTCCTGCGATGCCTCGAACTGACCGCGACCATGGCGGATTGGCCGTTGAGCAGCCCACCCGGCCGCAGGGGCCGCTCGGGGCGGAAAGCACCTTTCCAGCCTGTCGGTTCAGGCGATTTTTGCGCCAGATGCAACGCCACTTGGGGAATATCGGTTGGATATTCTTCGCAAACGGCGGATGTGCATCAACAAGAAGTGGAAGAAAATCGAGATGCGCAAACATGATGACTGGTATGACAAAGGCATTTGTAACCGCATCCTCAAGAGGAAGCAGTTAGAAGGCGATGAACCTGTCCCCGACATCCGCCATCTGCAACAGCGTATGTGTCAACAAAAAGGGCACGGCGTCGCGGGGCATAGGCCGCGACAGTTTTGGTGCCATGGCCAGCGGCACACCCAAGGCGACTTGAAACGCACAGCTTACAACAATGACCTTCCCGACCTGAAACTGAACACCCAAAAATTTAGCGAACGCCCCGTGCGGGAAAGCTCACGTAGATCCCCAGCATAAGGGCCACGCCAAGAAAGGAGCGATCTTTTGTCATGGCGCCACGCTGGGCGTAAAGTCTGAAACCCACAAGGGGTGTCGCATCAAACAAGAAGGGCCGCGACACATTATGCCGCAGCCTCCCTGAAATCGTTCTGTGACCTGGGTTTGTCAGCAGTTCGGCACGTTGACGGCCAGCCCCCCCAAAGACGTCTCTTTATATTTCTCGTGCATGTCCGCACCGGTTTGGCGCATGGTCTCAATACAGGCATCAAGTGGCACAAAATGCTGACCATCGCCGCGCAGCGCTAGCGACGCGGCAGACACTGCTTTGATCGCGGCCAGACCGTTGCGTTCGATGCAGGGGACTTGCACCAGACCTTTGACCGGGTCGCAGGTCATGCCGAGGTGGTGTTCCAGCGCAATTTCAGCTGCGTTTTCCACCTGTTCCGGCGTGCCCCCCATCACCGCGCACAACCCCGCCGCAGACATCGCTGCGGCAGAGCCCACCTCGGCCTGACAGCCTGCTTCGGCGCCGGAGATAGAGGCATTGTATTTCACCAGACCGGCAATGGCCGCTGCGGTCAGTAGGAAGTCTTCTACATGGCCGGGCGATGCGCCTGGTACATGGTCTAGGTAATAGCGAATCACGGCAGGCAACGTGCCCGCGGCACCATTGGTAGGCGCAGTCACAACCTGTCCCCCAGCGGCGTTTTCTTCGTTGACCGCCATGGCGTACACGCTCATCCAGTCATTGATGGTGTGCGGGGCGGACAGGTTCATGCCGCGTTCTGCAATCAGCGCATCATAGATGCCTTTCGCGCGGCGTTTTACAAACAGACCACCGGGCAAGATGCCCTCCCGCTCCAGTCCGCGGTTGATGCAGTCGTTCATAACTTGCCAGATGCGGTCCACGCCTTTGGAGAGGCCGTCTTTGCCGCCACGCGCTATCTCGTTCTCGCGCTTCATCTCGGCAATGGTTTTGCCGCTAGACTTCGCCATCTCCAGCATTTCTGCTGCGGATTTGAACGGGAAGGGGACCGGGTCGCCTTCTTCGGTTGTTTTGCCTTGAGACAGTTCTTCTTCGGTCACCACAAAGCCGCCGCCGATGGAATAATACACCTGCCGCAGGATCACATCGCCCTGTTTGTCTGTGGCCATCAAGACCATGCCGTTGGCGTGACCGGGCAGCGTATGATCGTAATCAAAAATCATGTCGGCCTTTGGGTCAAAGGCCAGCGCGCCCAGATCGTCCAGCACAATGGTCTTGGTCTCAGTGATGGCCGCCAGCGCCGCTTCGGCTTTGTCATCGTCATAGGTGTCAGGCTGGAACCCAGCGAGCCCGAGGATCGTGGCGCGGTCGGTGGCGTGACCCACACCCGTAAAGGCAAGCGAACCGTGCAGTGATGCACGCAGACCTGCAAACTCAAATGGCGAGGCGCGCATCATATCAAGAAAACGCGCAGCTGCGACCATCGGGCCCATGGTATGAGAAGACGAAGGGCCAATGCCCACCTTGAACATATCGAATACGGAGAGGAACATTAGGAAGCAGATCCTTCTGGCGGAGTGGCGAGGATAGGTGCGGTGAAAGGATGGGGGCCCAACCCTTCGGCGATTTGTGCAGCCTGTGTACTGGCGCGGGTCTCGGCGCGCTGTGCAATGCGATGCAGGACCGGATGGCGGCTCAGGTCAAACCATGGCTGGCCTGGGCGCTCTGTGTAAAGTTTGGTCCAGCGCAGCAGGCAGGGGATATAGAAATCCAGAAGAGTCGGCGTGTTGCCACCCGCGAGACCCGGCGCACCCGCGAGGCCCGCCTCCAAAATCTCCAGATCGCGCTCAATGCGGGCGCGGAACATGTCACGCAGCTGGATTTGCTGGGCGTGATCGGGGCCGATGAACTTCTCAGGATAGAAGAAATGGCGCAGGTCAACGTGAAGCGTATTGGAACACCAGACCATCCATTTCAGAAACTGCGCGCGGTCTGCTGTGCCCCGTGCCGGCGCCAGCTGTCCCGTCACCTCGGACAACCACAATAGGATCGCGGCGGTTTCAAACAGCACCCCATCTGAAGTTTCCAATGCGGGAATTGTTCCATTGGGGTTGAGCGCCAGATAGTCTGGAAGACGTTGCGCATTTTTGGCGCGGTCGACAAGGCAAGTCTCGTATCGCAGGCCGAGCTCATCCAGCGCGAGCCGTATGATCAGCGAGGCGTTGTCCGGGGCATAGTGCAGGCGCAGGTTTTTTTCCATAAGTCCACCGTAGAAAGGGTACGGCTCAAAGGCTTGTTCGTTATCGACGTTTCCTATCGGGATCGCGCCCTGCTGAAAACAGGCAGGTTTGGGGAAGTGGCACGCCTCGGTGAGAGTTTTGCGCTCAGTTCTTATGTGCGGTGCAATGGCGCCTCGCCAAGGATAAACAAAATTCCTACAAAGGTCAGGAGCCTGACAGAACGGTCAGCGCAGAAAAGATCCGCCAGACGCGTCGCAAAAGGACCCGAGTGATGAGTAGAGAACTTGCCCCGATTGATAAAGCCAAATTTGTTGCCGCCAAACGCGCAGCCGAGATGGTCGAGGATGGGATGCGCGTGGGATTGGGCACTGGCTCGACTGCCGCTTGGCTGGTGCGTTGCCTTGGGGATCGGGCGCAGATGGAAGCGCTGAAGATCGTCACAGTTCCAACCTCGACCCGCACGGCAGAGCTCGCCCGTGAAGTGGGCTTGAAAATCGTAACGTTGGAAGAGGCTGGCTGGCTGGACCTGACCATAGATGGCGCAGATGAGTTTGACAGCGAATTGAACCTGATCAAAGGCGGCGGCGGGGCGCATTTGCGTGAAAAATTGGTCGCGGCGGCCTCGGACCAGCTGGTGGTGATTGCCGACAAAAGCAAAGAAGTTGCCGCGCTTGGCGCGTTCCCGCTGCCAGTGGAGGTTCTGCCGTTTGGTCTGTCAACCACACGCTCACTTCTGGAGGAAATGCTTGTTTCGCTGGATGTTCTGGGGCGCGATGTCACCCTGCGGATGAAAGGCGGCGCACCGTTTGTCACCGACGAGGGAAACCACATTTTTGACCTGCACCTCACCCGTATCGGCAACCCGCGTCAGATGGCAATGGTGCTGAACCAGGTCCCCGGCGTGGTCGAGAACGGCCTGTTTATCGACATCTGCGACCGGGTTGTGGTGGGCTATGGCGATGGCCGTGTCGAAGTGCGCGACATCAATGAAGGATCGGTTGAGGAAGGCCGGGTCGATTTCTTAGAGAATGAGAATCTTTTTGCGGACCTGATGGACTAAGGTGTCTTGGCTGACCTTGGTCAAACGTCCGGTATATCGAGGCCGATGATGACAAGGTCTATTCAAGGCGCACAACAATTTACATCCATCACGAACACACAGGGCGTCGGAAAGTCGAAGCTCTGGACCTTTTGTCGGCCGATTCCGAGAAAGTAGCCGGGTTTCTTGCCGTGCTGCGCCGGAACTGGCCGGACATGGACAAACCCTGGCAGGAACAACTGCAAAACCGCAAGTCAGGCCAATAACGGTCCGGGATGTTTGATTTGTTGCTGAAGGAAAGTCGCACCAAAATTGCTCGTTTTCCAATGCACAACCTTGTGTGAATTCGACCCGTCAGGTTGAAAACGGCCGGATAACGCCCAATTGCGCCTATGGCATTTGCATGCGCCCTGTGGGATACCCCGGTGAAAGACA
>SPLB01000284.1 GCA_004566265.1 Paracoccaceae bacterium
ATTGCAAACCACCATGACCTCCTGGCCTTCGACCCGGCCAATGCCTGCAACCACGCCCGCACAGGGCGCCGCCCCGCCATACAGCCCGTGCGCAGCCGTTGCGCCCACCTCTAAGAATGGAGAGCCCGGATCCAAAAGGTTTGCCACCCGGTCGCGCGGCAGCATCTTGCCCCGCGAGACATGCCGGGCACGGGATTTCTCGCCGCCGCCAAACGCGGCCAGCTCAGCCGCGGCGCGGACCTCTTCCAACGCTGCCAGATGTGCGGCGCGATTGGTCCCGGCTGTTTCGGAGTTGGGGATATAGCTGGATTTCAGCTGAGTCATTGTCCGCCTCCTTTAGCGACTAAATCAAGAACGCGCGTCGCCGTGACATCCAGAACACAGTGCGCATAGTCGGTGATGTGGCGGGTGAGATTGCCACGCCACCGACACTCGGCATCGCGAAACGGAATCCACGCCCGTTGAGCATCCCGCAGCGCATCGGCGGCGCCAGCAGGCGCATCCAGGCCGGACAGATCGGCGCGCAGATCCTGGTAGGCCGTATTCAGCGCAGCATCCCACCCGACTGTTTCCGCCGCCATGCATTGGGTGACGGCAATCGTGTGATAGGCCCCGGCGGCCTCCATGCAGGCGTTTGCAAAGCTACCGATGCAGGACGCAGCCCCGCGAGGCTCCGCCGCCGCAGCGGTGATGCACTCCCAGATCGCCGCCTCGGAAACCGGATCAGGGGTCTCATCGGCCAACGATGGGGCCGCTGAAAAAGCAAAGACCATGGCAACACCCCACCTCATGACAGCTCCTCCATGGCGCGCGCCTTGAGCGCCTTCCGCATGACCTTGCCCGTCACGGTCATCGGTAACGTATCCAGAAACGCGACTTCGCGCGGGTAGGAGTAGCTGGCAAGCCGGGTACGGACCCAATCCTGCAACTCCTCGTCCGACGCCTGCGCGTCTGATTTCAGCACGACATACGCCTTGACGATCTCGGTCCGCAGGGGGTCGGGCTTGCCCACCACACCGACGGTTGCCACCGCAGGATGGGTCAGCAGGCAGTCTTCGATCTCGGCCGGACCGATGCGATAGCCGCCGGATGTGATGACATCATCCTCGCGGCCGACAAACCGCAGTGTTTCCCCATCGCGACGACCCCGATCTCCGGTCAGCATCCAGTCGCCGCGGAACTTCGTCGCCGTCTCCAGTGGTTTGTTCCAATAGCACAACATCATGGAGGCAGAGCCACGCCGCACCGCGATATCGCCTTCTTCGGGTGCGATCGCGCCGTCCTCGTCAAGGATCTGCACATCATGACCCGGCACGGCGCGCCCCATGGCGCCCGGTTCAGGATCAAACGCGGCCGCACAGCTGGACACAGTCATATTACATTCAGTCTGACCGTAGAACTCGTTGATGGTGACCCCAAAGGCGCGGCGGCCCCAATCCAGCATCTCGGTGCCCAGAGGCTCCCCGCCGGACGCGACCGAGCGCAGACCGGGCAGATCACCCCCGGCGGCCTTTAGCATCCGCAGGGCGGTTGGCGGGAAGAACACATTGCGCACCTGCCCCTGCTGGATCACATCTACGCACGCCGCTGGCGAAAACTTATCCAGCCGCGCGGCAACCACCGGAACCCCCAACGCCAAGCCCGGCATGGCCACATCAAACAGCCCACCTATCCAGGCCCAATCCGCAGGCGTCCACAGGCAATCGCCGGGCTGGCCCAAATGGTCATGGCTGATCGAAACGCCTGGCAGATGGCCGGTCAGCACACGATGTCCATGCAACGCCCCTTTGGGCTTTCCTGTGGTGCCAGATGTATAGATGAGGATGGCAGGTGTATCCGGATGGGTTGCGGCAAAAGGAACTGCGGCCCCATCCTCGCCGACCTCAGATACAAGAACCCCTTCTGCCAAATCGCCGAGCTGCGCCAGACCATCCCGGTCCGTCAAAACCAGTTCCACACCGGCATCCCCGATCCGACTGACCAGTGCGTCCTTTTGGAACAATTTGAACAGCGGCACGGAAATAGAACCGATTTTCCAGATCGCCAGATGCGCCGCCGCGCACCACGGGGACTGCCCCAACAAGACGCCGACCCGATCTCCGGGGGACACGCGCGACCGCAAATACCGCGCCAGACCATCAACCATCTCAGATAAGAGACCAAACGAAACATCCCGCCTGTACCCAGCGCTCAAATCAATGACAGCGAGCTTTTCAGGCGCGTGATCCAACGCCTGTCGCGCCATGTTCAGATCATCAGGCAGAACCCACTGTCCGCCACTGTCCAGCCCTGGTGGGGTTTGCTTTGTGGTCATGTCAGGCTCTTCCCACCGCATGGTTTGATGTTAGCGGCATGTTTTGCCTTTTCACTGTCGGAGGCAAGAACCGCATGAAACTGATCAGCGTCAGGATGAATATAGGACACATCGGCTGAGCTCTGCGCCTGTCTCAGACTGAAGAAAGTGTCCCCATCTGTCCCCTCCGCAAGCATCGCCTGTCCACCCTCGCAGTGGGTGCGGCTCCGGCGGGTGGATCGCTCCATATTCAAGGCGGCTGGCACTTTGGTCCAGGTGCGATCCATGTGCAGCCGCAATCCCACATTGGCAAAATGGGAAGCCCACATGCGACGATTGGCACCGGGACAGCCATTTCTCTGGCCGCCGCGTCTCTTTTCCTCGATATTGTTGGTGTTGAGGCTCGAGCCGCGCCCCCGGTTCACCAGGAAATCGTTCTGGGCGGGACGAACATACGCTCCGCAAGACCCGTGACGCCACCCCTGAGTGTGAAATGCCATTTGCTGATCAAGGGCAGACTTATCCCCGGTATTGATCACGTGACGAACCATACCATGTTTTTCGAGGAAGAGACTGCGTTTGGCAAGACAAGCCCGAATGAGCGCTTTGGCTCTACCACCAACCTTGGCGCAGACCGACCGTTCCCGGATCGCTGCGCGCGGCGCGACACTCTTGGCTGTAGGGGCATTTGCATGGATCCCAAGCGCCACGAC
>SPLB01000285.1 GCA_004566265.1 Paracoccaceae bacterium
GGTCTACGGCCAGATGAACGAGCCTCCGGGCGCGCGTGCCCGTGTTGCGCTGACCGGTCTGACCCTGGCGGAACAGTTCCGTGACCAGTCCGGAACCGACGTTCTGTTCTTCGTTGACAACATCTTCCGCTTTACCCAAGCGGGTTCCGAGGTGTCCGCTCTGCTTGGCCGTATCCCGTCTGCTGTGGGCTACCAGCCGACACTGGCAACCGACATGGGTGCGATGCAGGAACGGATTACCTCCACCAAGAACGGCTCCATTACGTCCATTCAGGCCGTATACGTTCCGGCGGATGACCTCACCGACCCTGCACCGGCAACCACCTTTGCGCACCTCGACGCAACCACCGTTCTGAACCGTGCGATCTCCGAGCTGGGCATCTACCCGGCGGTTGACCCGCTCGACTCATCGTCGCGTCTGATGGACCCTGCAATCGTTGGCGAAGAGCACTACCAAGTGGCGTCCGACGTTCAGCAGATCCTCCAGCGCTACAAGTCGCTGCAGGACATCATCGCGATCCTCGGCATGGACGAACTGTCTGAAGAAGATAAGCTGACCGTTGCGCGGGCGCGTAAGATCCAGCGTTTCCTCTCCCAGCCGTTCGACGTTGCGAAGGTCTTCACCGGCTCTGACGGTGTTCAGGTTGCGCTGGAAGACACCATCTCGTCGTTCAAGGCCGTTGTGGCAGGCGAATACGACCACCTGCCCGAAGGCGCCTTCTACATGGTTGGCGGCATCGACGAGGTGCTCGAAAAAGCCGAGAAAATGGCTGCTGACGCGGCCTAAGGAGGGCCCTGATGGCTGATACGATGCAATTTGACCTGGTGAGCCCCGAGCGGAGCCTTGCTTCGCTCCAGGCCACGTCGGTCCAGATCCCCGGTGCCGAGGGTGACATGACGGCGATGCCGCTTCATGCGCCCGCGCTCACCACCCTGCGTCCTGGTGTCCTGAAGGTCGAAAGCCCCGAAGGCAACGCGGAATACCTCGTGACCGGCGGTTTCGCCCAGATCGGATCCGAGGGCCTGTCGGTCCTCGCCGAGAAGGCGCTGCCAATGACCGAGGTGACCCGTGCGCATCTGGACGAGCTCATCGAGGAAGCCCGCGCGATGTATAAAACCGCGCAAGAGGCCGACGACCCGCACGGTCAGGTGGAAGATGCCGCCAAACTGCTCGCGGACATGGAAGCCCTGGGCACCCATATGGCCCTCTGATTGGCTCAGTTGTCAGGTTTGAACCGGGCAACGCATGATACATAATAAACGGCCCGTGCATATCGCGCGGGCCGTTTTTTGTGGCCGCTGACTTCGCGTTTCTACACAGACAGAGGTGAGGCACGTTAAGCCGCCCTTTCTAAACTGTGCCGGGAAGGTCTGTTCAGGGCCCCAAAAGCATACGAGTTCCAAAGACCTCTCAAAGCGCCACCTTGCGCTGCCTTTGCACGATATCCCCAACGATCTGTAGCACACAGAATGCCAATTCTGGTACGAAGAACACCCAAATCAATGGGCTTGCCCCTGCCATCAGTGCGTTCAACATCGCAATGCAAAAAAGACCGCGCCCGATACCATCAAACAGCGCTAGCCTTACATCTGCGAGATAGAGTCTTGCAACCGCCCACACGACCACGACTGAGCCAAAGAAATTTGCAAAAAGAACCCCGTGTGTTGCAAGCGGCTCCAACGGCCCAAGTCCAAGAGCAGCATGTAACGGAATCATGATGCCGCCCCACAGCAGTGAAAATGTGACAGGCAGTGCGAATGGGGCTGACACTGCCAAATCGTACCATGACGAGGCAACGAAGACCTTCCTATTCATTTCGTGACAAAACATATTTTACCCTTCCGTTTCTATCGGGGCAGGTATACCACTTGGACTTAGGTCCAAGGTCAAGCAGAATGTTGAAGATTGGTGAGTTAGCGAAACGCGCGGGTGTGAGTGCCGATGCTCTGCGATTATATGAGCGCCTTGGCTTGATCAAATCGGAGCGTTTACCCAATGGTTACCGTGTCTACGACCCGCAGATCGAGCAGCTGGTCAAATTGATCCGACGGGGCCAGCGCCTAGGCTTCACACTGCGGGAAATGGCGGACATTGTCGCACTGTTGGCAGAAGGTGATATGACGGCGAACCAAACCGCAAAACTGATGCGGGAAAAAATTAGTGAAATTGATGCGAAAATTGCAGAGCTGGAAGAACTTCGCGGAGTTTTGACTTCTCTTCATGCGCAGCCGTGTCCTTTACGGGGTTAAAGCTACGCTGTGAGCGGGCTTGATAGCAGCTGGGGCGAGCGTCCGCGTGTCGCGCCGATGCAAAGGGCAGTATCGGAACGCAATCAGAGAGTGAAATCTCGACGTGCAAGCCACGGGACTGGCGTTTGAGCTTCGGCTATTCATGTCAGTCCTCTGGCGGTCCCCGGCCGGCGCGAGGTCGCACGTCACGCCTCATTTTTCGGTGACAGACGGCGGGCTTTGACAATGGCGCTTTTCTTTTGTTAACCATAGGTGTGCAACCTAAGCGCGATAGCGCGTGAGGCACGGAACAAAGGAAAAGTCACAGATGTTTAAGCGATTGAGCGGTCTGCGCTCCGCGATTTCTCAGGGCGATGTCGAGGTTTTTTCGGATTTTGAA
>SPLB01000286.1 GCA_004566265.1 Paracoccaceae bacterium
ACCCACCCCGTCATTTGTGCCACCCGGATCGCAACGGCGCCAGCGGCAACGATGTCTCCTTCGGTTGCAGAGCCTGTCTGCCACAGAAGCAGAGTGGCCCCAATCAGCAAAACCGGCAAGAGTCCAGCAAGGCTCATCAGACAGAACCGAAAGCTGGCGGACAGATAGCCGAACTCCAGAGCACGTTCACGAAAGTTCACCATCGCAGACTGCGCGGCCTCTTCCTCGTGGTCGGCATGGGCAAACAGCTTCACCGTCTTGATATTCGTGATCGAATCGACAACTTGTCCCGTGATCGTCGCGCGGGCACCTGCCCGCGCCGCAGAGCGTTCTCGAATGCGCGGCATGTACCAGCGGATCAATGCAAAATATCCAGTCAGCCAGACAGCGAACAACACCGTAATGCGCAGATCCACCGCAGCCATCAGAACCAAGGCCCCCACCAACGACGCCAAGGCAAAGGCCACAACATTGATGACTTCGCTTGTGACCGATGTCACCGCAGTAGCGGTTTGGCTTTGTTTTTGCGCAATCCGGCCTGCAAAGTCATCATCAAAGAACTGAACCGACTGCCCCAATGTCCAGCGATTCAGCCGAGACAGCACCAAGGGGCTTACATTGGGCTGCACGATGACAGAATTTGAAGCCGCAGACAGGCCAAACAGAATCGGACGCAGGATCAGGAAAAAGGCCAGCGCCCCAAAGATCAGCGCCACATTTGCCGCGCTAAAAAAAGCTTCGGGCCCGCTGGCAATTGCAGTGTCGATCACCCTGCCAAGGATGTACGCCGTCCCAGCTTCCATGGCGCCGGCCAACGCAGACAACAGCGCTGCGAACACCAGAATTGGCCAAGCCCCCGACAGACACCAGCGCATAAAGGCACCAAGCGTATTGGGCGGAGGACCTTCCGCCGGCCGAAACGCGTCAATCCAGTAACCGATCTTCATTCTGCCGCCTCAACATTTAGAAACCCACCAGATTGACGGGCCCAGAACGAAGCATATAGGCCTTCTTTTGCCAAAAGCGCCTCATGGGTCCCTTCTTCTACGATTTTTCCCTGATCCAGCACCAAGATACGGTCCATTTGCGCAATGGTGGACAATCTATGAGCGATGGCGATCACCGTCTTCCCCTCCATCATGCCATAAAGGGTGTCTTGAATGGCAGCTTCCACTTCGGAATCCAGTGCCGAGGTCGCCTCGTCCAGAACAAGGATCGGCGCGTCCTTCAGGATCACCCGCGCAAGAGTCACACGCTGGCGTTGCCCACCGGACAGTTTCACCCCGCGTTCGCCCACATGCGCATCATAGCCTGTCCGCCCCTCTGGATCGGCAAGGTCCAGGATGAAGTTATGCGCATACGCCTTCTGTGATGCTGCACTCATTTCGCCTTCGCTGGCGTCAGGGCGCCCATAGAGCAGGTTGTCCCGGACCGAACGGTGCAACAGCGCGCTGTCCTGCTGCACCATACCAATGTGGCTGCGCAGACTGTCCTGTGTCACGGCGGCAATGTCCTGGCCATCAATCAGGATCTGCCCGCGCTCGGCATCGTAAAACCGCAAAAGCAACTTAACGAGGGTAGATTTTCCTGCGCCAGAGCGACCAATCAAGCCCACCTTTTCACCCGCGCGGATTGTCAGAGACAGATCATCAATGCCACCCGCCCCGCGCCCGTAATGGTGGGAGAGGTTTTCAAAGCGGATTTCGCCCTTATCAAGCTGCAACGGCGCCGCATTTGCGACATCCACAAGATCGATAGGCTGGGCGATGGTTTCCATGCCTTCGGCAACCACACCCAGCTCGCGGAAAAACGTCGTCAGCGCCCACATGATCCAACCGGTCATTGCATTCAGACGCAGCGTCAGGGCTGTGGCGGCAGCAACCACGCCAACCGAGGCACTGCCCTGCATCCACAGGCTAATCGCCCAACCAACGACGCCCACTATCAGCAGCCCATTCAACACCACCAAAGCGCCATCCATGATGGTGAAAATTCGCATCTCTTTCTGGAACGTCTGGCGGGATGCCTCAATCGCGTCCTTGGCATAATCTAATTCGTGCCTGTGATGCGCGAACATCTTAACCGAATGAATGTTGGAATAGCTGTCCACGACCCGCCCCGTCACGGTCGACCGTGCATCCGCGGCTGCCTTGCTGGCCAAGCCTACACGTTTGACCGTCCAGGACGTCAGCAGCGCATATAGGGCAAACCAAATCGCCAGCGGCAACAAAAGACGCGGGTCCGCCGCCCACAACAGAACCCCAGCACCGATCAAGTATGCCAGTGCAAAAGTGATAGCATCAAAGACCTGAAACACCACCTCACCCGCGGCGGGTGGGGTCTGCATAATTCGGTTGGCAATTCGGCCGACAAAATCGTTTTCGAACCAACCAACCGACTGGCGCAAAACATGTTTATGGGCGCGCCAGCGAATTAAGGTGCCAAAGTTTGGCAGGATCGTATTGTTTAGAAGTAGAACATCCAGCACCTGCAAAAGCGGCCGCAGAATTACAATGAACGCCGCCACCAGCAGCAGTTCTGTGCCGTGATCTTGCCAGACCTGCTCGGGTGAACCAACCAGGATGTCGACAATACGGCCCATGTAAGACAGCAGACCAATCTCAACCGCTGCCACAATCACCGACATAATCGCCGTGAGCCAGAACACACGACGAAAGGGCTGCGCATGGGTTAGTAGAAACGGCCAAAGGCGCGATGGCGGGCGGTCGATCTCTGGATAGTCACAGTACGGATCAACAAGGTTTTCAAAGAAGCGAAACATGCGGGTGCTCCATAGACTTGAGCAAAATTCAGGAATGAGATGCACAAAGCGATAGCGGCGGCCGAGGCCCCCCATCACCAAAACGGGTGGGTCTCAGCAGTTAATGAAACCAGATCCCGTAAAACATCAGCATTCCTCCCGCTATTCATACGGGCAAACCATAGGCTGCAGATCCCTCGCCTGTCACGACCCTTAACGTGAAAAATCTGTGAAAGATTCACTCTGTATCGTCATCCGGCAACGCCAAAAGCGCTGCACGGGAAAGCGTAAATCCAGATGAAATCCAAGTTTTTTCCAGTTTTCGCAGACGTTTGCCCAGCGCAGGCCCGCGGTAAGTGGGCATGAGATCTTTGGCAGTCAGAGGAAAAACCGAGGCGGCTGCGCCTGAAATTTCAGATTCATAATCTGGGGCAAGCGGCATCTCCAGAACTGCACTTCGCAACAGAACCACATCATGCGCAAACGCTGCCCCCTGTCGATAAGCCAGTTCCGCTGCAGACGTGGATGAGCCTGTTTCTTCGCGCAATTGGGCCACGCGGGTCGTCGCCGACTTAGACAATCGAAGGGCCTTCTGGAGGTGCGCCCCCCCAAGCGCGGCGAGCCGACGCGTCGCATCGGGCTTGGTGCTGCCATCTAGATGCACCAAAGGTCCCAGCGCCCGATCATCCGCGCCGGGTAAAACGTGGGACAGCACCCCAATCTGGCGCATTGTCGCCACCGCAGGTGCCGGATCTGGCGCTGACAGTAGCTTCACAAACTCGGCTCCAACCCGTTCCCGCGACAGCGTGTCCAGACCGTCCAATGTCGCGGCAATGGCGGCCAATGCTTCAGGGTCGAACCCTTCGGCCTGGTTTCCATACCAAGCATGAAAGCGGAAATAGCGCAGCGTCCGCAGGTAATCCTCTCGGATCCGCTGTTCTGCATCGCCGATGAAACGCAGCCGCCGCGCGTGCAAATCCGGCAGCCCTTTCAACGGATCCACAACCGTTCCGTCCGGGCGCGCATAGATGGCGTTCATGGTAAAATCACGCCGCGCGGCATCGTCTGCAATGTTATCGGCAAAAGCCACAACCGCGCGTCGTCCATCGGTTTCTACATCTTTGCGAAACGTTGTAATCTCGTACGGTATTCCATGCATAACCAGAGTCACCGTGCCGTGATCTATGCCGGTCGGGATCGCTTTGATGCCTGCCTTTGTGGCCAAGGCAAGAACAGTCTCCGGGTGCGCATCTGTGGCGATATCCATATCCGAAACAGGTTCCCCCATCAGCGCATTGCGCACGCAGCCCCCCACAAAAAGCACCTGCGCACCCTCTGCCGTCAGCGCGCGACAAACATCTTGCGTCGCCTTTTCGCGGATCCAGTCCTGCTCGATCCTCATGCCCCGACCTTTTCGTTCCCCATAGCATCTGCAAACCCGCGCAGCATCCGCGCTGTTGCGCCCCAGATGTAATAAGGACCGTAAGGCACAACATAAAAATGCCGCCGTTGCCCGCGCCAGCGACGAGATTGCACAAGGTAACTTTCAGGCTCTAACACATGCGACAGCGGGGTCGAGAAGACCTCTGCCACCTCTTCGGCTTCGGGCTTTATCTCAAAGGGTTCCGGGATCAGGGCCACAATGGGTTTGGCCAGAAAACCCGTGACGGTTTCATGCGCGGGCAACGTGCCAATCACGTGTGGCAGATCCTGGGGAAGGCCGATTTCTTCCCAGGCTTCGCGCAAAGCGGCATCTGTTTCATCCGCATCTGACCGATCCAGCTTGCCGCCTGGAAACGCAATTTGGCCGGGATGGTGTTTCAGCGCAGAAGACCGTTTGGTCAGGATAACCTGCGGTGTGTCCGTGTAGGTGGTGATCCCCAACAAAACACCCGCCGGTCGCAGACGACGTCCGGCAGGTAAAATGGTTTCAGGATCCAATTCGAAATCCGAGGTCCCCTGGCGGGCTCGGCCCAATGCACGGCTGATCTGTTCCTTCAGCCCTTGCATCGGTTCAATCCTGCTCTGCTTCAAAACCCAGCGTGGCCGGATCCATGTCGTAATGGGCGCCGCAGAATTGACAATCCGCCGTGACACGACCTTCCGGCGTAGTCATCTTTTCAATGTCCTTGGCCGAATAGATTGACAAGCTTTGGCGCACGCGCTCTTCCGAACAGGTGCAGCCAAATTTCACCGCCTGTGCGTCGTACACGCGCGGCGCTTCCTCGTGGAACAGGCGATACAGCAGATCCCCGGGCGACACAGACGGGCCGATCAGCTCCAGATCTTCGACGGTACCCAGCAGCGTGTTCACGCGGGTCCAGTTTTCTTTGTCATCCCCAGAAACAAGATCTGCTGCGGTGACGATGTCGCCTACGCCTTCTTCTTGCGCCATCAGTGGCGATGCTTTCGGCATATGCTGCAGCATAATGCCACCCGCACGCCAGTGCTCCGACTCTCCCGGTACGGTGGAGCGACCAAAGCTTAGCGAAAATTTGGTCGGCAGCTGTTCGGACTGCGCAAAATAGGCTTCTGCACAGGCGGACAAAGAGCCCCCCGCCAGAGGTGTGATCCCCTGATACGGCTGCGTACCGTTGCCTTGGTCGATCAGGATCGCGAAATATCCTTCACCGACCTGATCAAAGATCGGCGCATCGGTCAGGCGATCGGCATCAAAACTTGCGTAGGCACGGATACGGGCAGGTTCCCCGTCTGTTTCCG
Organism: Paracoccaceae bacterium; assembly: GCA_004566265.1. Lineage (GTDB taxonomy): Bacteria > Pseudomonadota > Alphaproteobacteria > Rhodobacterales > Rhodobacteraceae > Epibacterium. Next base: position 5,483 of record SPLB01000286.1, read on the forward strand.
GCGCGTAGTAATCCGTCGCAATCCGGCGCACAGCGCCTTTGGACTGCACCTGAAGCGACAGCTTCCAGCGCAGTTTCATGGTCTGACCGATCAATGCAGTCAGCAGGGCCATTTCGGCCACCAGCGCTTCAACCTGCGCAGGATAGGCGTGTTGTTTCAGAATACCGTCCAGAACACTATCGAGCCGCGCTACGCGGCCGCGCATGTCTGTGGCATCGAGTTGAAAGGGCAGGACGGTGTCGTCCCACGCGATTTTCTGGGCAGCTGTCATGAGGTTTCCTTATGCACCGTCTATTGGCATACGGGACCCATATAGGCCTTTAGGCCGCTAAATAGAAGGGGAAGCCAAATGATCCGCCGTTTTGGAGCGCCACCACATAAAGACAAAAGTTATCGCGCCCGCCCGGGGGTTTACGCGCTTTTGCCCCGTGGTGGTCAAGTGCTGCTCACCTGTCAGCTACAACCGGAACCGGAGGTTCAGCTGCCAGGAGGGGGGATTGATCCAGGGGAATCACCTCTGCCTGCCCTGCACCGTGAGGTGCTCGAAGAAACGGGCTGGAAGATCGCGACACCCACACGACTGGGGGTTTTTCGGCGTTTTGTATTTATGCCGGACTATGATCTTTGGGCGGAAAAGATCTGCCACATATACACCGCGCGGCCCGTAATGCCGCTGTGCGCCCCTCTGGAGGCCAATCACGAAACGCTATGGCTACCCATTGAAGACGCCGCAAGCATCCTAGGAAATGCTGGGGACAGATATTTCGCCCGCGTCTTGGCAGGCCTAGCGTAACTATACGTGCAGCTTTATCGCGCACATAGGTTCATGGGCGGTCTTTTCCTCTTTTATCGGACACATCTCTGCGATGGATGTGCCGAATTCGGAATATCCCTTGAGTAACGGTTGCAGCCTCAGACACAGCGCCTCCGACCATAGTCCCGCTCCATGAGGCTCTGCCTGCTTTTGTGCCATCGCCCTTTACAGCACCTATGCGCAAAATGGATCCGCGATGATCCAAGGTGAAAGACAGTCAGGTCGGAGGTTCTCTCAATCGACGTTGACCTGGCCAAACGCCGAACGTTCACAGATCAGGTCACAGCGAAAGTGGCGATCAACGTGCTGGCAGTAGCAGCTATAATCAAGCTTCGCTTCATGCGGCCCCTCCAGATAAATCTTCAGCAAGCATCAGCGCATTGCCGTCCGGATCATAAAATGTCGCCGTTTTCACCATTCCTTCGACAAGGTCTGTCTCGCCGTCGAACTCCAC
>SPLB01000287.1 GCA_004566265.1 Paracoccaceae bacterium
CATGTCTGCAAGCGATATAAAACCCGAGCGTTGCAACAATTGCTCTGCAGTAGGTTGTGCGCTGGCGGCAATCTCATCCATTGTATCGGAAACTTCAATCGGCAAACCTGCATAGCCATAACCACCATGCCCCGAAGACCCGCCACCGCCCAAGGCTTCATCTCGCCATACGATAAGAACAGTTCGCACGCCGTTCGGACCCTGCATGGCCTTGACCACCTGCGGGCCGCCGACCAAGGCACGATTGTAGGACGGTACGAGGAAAGCGCGCTCGTGTCGGGTGAGACGCCATGTGGCAGGGTAACCCAAATAGGCCTAAAACTGAGTTGCCGCCGCACGAGAGCGGCTGCCGAACACGCCGTCGGGCTTTCCAGCATTGAAACAAAAATAATTCAGAGATGTCCGCGTTTCGCGATTGGCGGCGCGCGTCGCACCACTGAAAAACTTTTGCCAATTTTGTAATCGAGTTTAGGTCTTGGGCTTGGAAGTCATTGGACTGCCCTCTATGCAGTGGGGAACTTTATTATTGCAAAGATAGGAATACCAGCTTGCAACCTCATGGCGAGTCCGGATTTCCGCCAGTGTGTCTTTGCTGTTTGCTCACCCCTTGAAAACAGGAGGAAACGGCCTTGGTAGAATGGATCACGTCCGAAGCGCTTGTACCCTACGAGGAGGCAGAAGCCTTTATGGAGGCACGCGCTGATGCAATCGCCTCAGGCGAAGCGGACGAATGCATCTGGCTTCTGGAACACCCGGCGCTTTACACGGCGGGCACCTCTGCCAATGAAAAAGATCTGACAGACCCGAACCGATTTCCTGTGTATCAGACAAAGCGCGGCGGCCAGTACACCTATCACGGGCCGGGCCAGCGGGTTGTTTACGTGATGCTGGACCTCAACAAACGCGGTAAAGATGTGCGGAAATTTGTTCAACAACTCGAGTCTTGGGTGATCAACGCCCTGAACGAGTTTAATGTGACCGGCCAAATCCGCGAGGGCCGTGTGGGCGTCTGGGTCGAACGCCCCGACCGGCCTAGAAGCGCAAACGGCGCGCTGGCCGAAGACAAGATCGCGGCCATTGGTATCCGCCTGCGCAAATGGGTCAGTTTCCACGGGATTTCGATCAATGTGGAGCCGGAGCTAAGCCACTTTAGTGGCATTGTGCCCTGTGGTATCGCCGAATTTGGCGTCACAAGCCTTGTTGACCTGGGTCTGCCAGTAGGCATGGAGGATGTGGACGTGGCCCTGCGCAAAACGTTCAAAGACGTGTTTTCTCAGCCGGAAGAAGACTAAAGCCGCGCTACTGCCGGGTGCGCCTGAACCGCCAAAGCAAAATCGCCGCGCAAAGCGCTGCCGTGCTCCACAGGCCAACATGCGGGTTGGCCTCAAAAAACGCGCGCGAAAACGTGCGCCCCGGTAGGAAGTTCAACACCATCGGCAGACCAAGCCCAAAGGTGGCAAGGTTGCGCATGGACCGTTCATGGGTGGTTAAATCTCCGCGGCACACCGCGCGAATCGCAACAAACAACGAGCTCAATGTCAAAATTGCCAATCCATGCAGAGGGCTGAACGGGCCAAAGATGCCGAAGCCGGAAATGCAAAACGACGTCAATGCAAGAGCGGCCATCATGCAGACCCAAACGTAGCCAGACACCTTATGCAACCGATCCCGGCGTTGTCGCCACAGCACAATGGGCGTCAGAACAAGGGAGAGAACCCCCGCAAGGATATGCAACTGCACCGCAGGTGGGATTTCCAGAAAAACACTTAAATCAGTGGAAAAGCTTGGCAAGACAGACCTCCTTTGGGTTTATATGGGGCGCAAAAGGTTGGCCAATGAATGATCTGCACGGACTTTGAGCCAAACCTGGCGCGGCCCCAAGCAGCCATGCGCAAACAGGAGGAAAACTGCGTGAAATTCACCGCTCTACATTTCGCGATGCGTGAACTGCACGCCGTGGTGCGAATACCGACCCCGTGGATCTGCGGCACAGGCGTGGGGGTGATCCTTGCACTGCTTGCACCCTTTGATACCGAGAACACGCTGCCACTTTGGGCGCGCCTAATTTATTGGGTGTGTCTTGCCTGTCTGAGCTTCTTTACCGGCGCCTTCTTGAACGACTTATTGCGGTCTTTGACCCGGCCCTTCCCAAAACTACCCCATCCCGCAGGGTTCGCAGCAGTTGTGCTTGTCGGTGTGGTGATCAGCGCTGCGGTTCTGGCGGAAGTTCTATTGATGAACTGGTTGGTCTTTGGGCTGCCACCGCTGAGAATGGACTACAGCTTGCCGATTGCAATCAACACTTTGGCCATTTCGATCGTGGTCAATGGGGTGATCACCTGGGTGACAGAACGGTTGCCACCGGAGGATGCCTCGCAACGTGAGACAGCACCGGAGGCAGAAACCGTCCCCGTCCTGATCGAAAGGCTATCCTTTGAAAAACGCGGGCGTCTCATTTCACTGTCGGTGCAGGACCACTATGTCGAAGTGACCACCACTAAAGGACGGGAAATGCTTCTTATGCGACTGCGCGATGCGATGCGCGAGGCGGGAGCCGGGTTTCAGATCCATCGCTCCCATTGGGTCGCCGAGGGTGCCATCCACGCTGTTCAACGCAAAAGCTCTGCAGCGGAGGTTACAACGACCGACGGGCGCACACTGCCCGTGTCGCGCAGCTACCTTCCTGTCCTCAAGGAAAAAGGGCTGCTTTCCCGGTAACAGCGCAGCCCCAAAATGCCTAAAGCGCCGCCCGAATCTTTTCAGCGTGGCCCGCAATTGCATCCATGTCGCCCATTTGACCTGCCGGGCGCAACGGCACACCTTCGCGGCGCGGCAGTACGTGAAAATGCAGGTGGAAAACTTCCTGCCCGCCTGCCCCTTCATTAAACTGTTGAATGGTCACACCTTCGGAGCCAAAAGCTGTTTTGGCGGCAATTGCCAACTTCTGAACCGTGCGTATGGACGCCTCCAGCTGCGCCGGGCTGGCATCCAGTACATTGCGGCAAGGTGTTTTGGGGATCACCAGCAGGTGCCCATCCGCACGGGGCATAATGTCCATGAAGGCCAGCGTATCGACATCTTCGTAGACGCGGATTGAAGGGATCTCGCCGCGTAAGATTTTGGCAAAGATGTTCTCAGAATCATAGACGGGGCTCAGGTCGGACGCGGTCATTGGGCTTTCGCTTTCGTTGATTTCGGTGACCCGTTTGTGGCGAGCGATCCCACAGAAGGTCAAGTCATTCGGGCAATAGCCTTTCATTTCGTGCGAACAAAGCGGGACTGCGGGCGAAACAAGCCGAATTTTTCAATTGGCGCCCGCCACATGCGACAATTATTCTTGATCCAGATCAAACTCCGCCATTGATGGGTAACTATTGCCGAACTAGAACTACCAACAGAGGCAGAGCTGCGGGGGCTCCACCATTGTGCACGATTGTGTACGGGACCCGTATTTAGGCCTGTCGGGTTTGAACAGGAGGCACCCCAAATGGCAGACGCAGCCATTCAAGGTCACGGCCATGAGGACGAGCGGAGTTTCTTCACCCGCTGGTTTATGAGCACGAACCATAAAGATATCGGTATTCTTTACCTGATCGTATCAGCAATCGCAGGCTTCATATC
>SPLB01000288.1 GCA_004566265.1 Paracoccaceae bacterium
CTGTCTGGGCGCGCGCAGCGCTTGGCCCAACCGAATGATGGGCCCCAAAGGGGCACAAAGGCGGGCGGGAGCGCCCCCACTGCCGCGGGGCGCAGGTGTCTGTGTTGGTGCGTATTTTGGCATCACAGGCTGCAATGGGTCAAACTTTCAGGCCGGTCTGTGTTTTGGGCGAAAATCGCCCTCATTTTGCATCAAGAGAAAAAACATTTAAAATTAATGCTCTCTGTGTTCTGTTTCACAGAAGACTTAAGCCGCGCTATCTATAAAACGGGTGACAATACCGGTATCGCGCCTCTTGAAACGGCTTGAGGCAGATCCCAAATGGCTTTATGTTAAGCCTGTATACATTTGGCGCAAAAGGGGACAGATAAATGGCGAATTATGCAAACCTGCCCGCACCGACTCCGGAAGGCGGCCTGAACCGCTACCTGCAAGAGATCCGTAAGTTTCCGCTTTTGGAGCCGGAAGAGGAATACATGCTGGCCAAACGCTGGGTCGAGGAGCAGGACGCCGAATCTGCCCATAAGATGGTGACCTCACACCTGCGTCTCGCGGCCAAGATTGCTATGGGCTATCGCGGCTATGGGTTGCCCCAGGCCGAGGTGATCTCGGAAGCAAACGTTGGACTAATGCAGGCGGTTAAGCGCTTTGACCCGGAAAAAGGCTTCCGTCTTGCAACCTATGCCATGTGGTGGATTCGCGCGGCGATTCAGGAGTATATTCTGCGCTCCTGGAGCCTTGTGAAGCTGGGCACCACCTCGGCGCAGAAGAAGCTGTTCTTCAACCTGCGCAAAGCCAAGGCGCGTATCGGGGCGCTGGAAGATGGCGATCTGCGTCCTGAAAACGTGACCCAGATTGCAACGGATCTGGGTGTCACTGAGGACGAGGTGATTTCGATGAACCGTCGCATGTCTGGCGGCGATGCTTCGCTCAACGCTGTGATCGGCGGCGAGGGTGACAGCACCATGCAGTGGCAGGATTGGCTGGAAGACGAAGATGCGGATCAGGCGGGCGACTATGAGGCCAAGGACGAGCTCAACGCCCGTCGTGAGCTGCTGGCGCAGGCCATGGATGTGCTGAACGATCGTGAGCGCGATATCTTGAACCAGCGCCGTTTGAGCGAGCAGGTCAAAACGCTGGAAGAGCTGAGTACCCAATATGACGTGAGCCGCGAGCGTATCCGACAGATCGAGGTGCGTGCTTTTGAAAAGCTGCAGAACAAAATGCGTGATCTGGCCGCCGACAAGGGCATGTTGCGCACCGTCTAAGTCCCGACATTTTACCGTTCCTCCGTCGGGCTGGTTCGCTAAGGGCCGGTTCCACCTAAAAAGGGCGGCAGAGGGTCTCTCCCTCGTCGCCCTTTTTTTGTGTAGGAGGCGGGTCAGGCACCGGCCTGATTAAAGACCTCGGCTGCGGTCCGGCCCACGGTGCTCAGCCCGCCCGCGCCACTCAATCGACTGTCCTATTTCTGACAGGCCCAATTGGGAAGGCGCGCCTTCAGAAACGCACGGGGACGGGGCAGCATGCCTGTGTCAGGCCCAAAGCGCAGCCATGGCATAGGGCAAATCCTGTTTAAGCTGCGTTTGGCGGGTATTTAGGGGCATGAAGCCCCAGAGCACGGGCGGTCTGAATATCGCCCAGAAGGTCGCGGTCGGCGGCTGCAAACAGCTGGTCCAGATCGTCGAGCACAAAGTAGACCGGCTGCGGAATGTCGATCCGATAGGGGGTGCGCAGTATGTCGATTACGTCAAAGGGGCGCAGCTCTGGCACGCCTGAGATCGCGTGAAGGATTTCTGTCGGAGAAGAGGCCAGTCCAGAGCCTAGGGTTTTCACGCTGTCCCCTTCGCGCAGCAGACCAAATTCAATGGTGAACCAGTAGAGGCGGATCAACCAAGCGTAATCCCGTTTATTGGCCCGCACCCCGGCTTTGCCAATGGCTGCTGAAAAGGCGGCAAACCGACTGTCGGTCAGCAGTGGCGTGTGACCAAAAACTTCGTGAAAAATATCAGGTTCTTCAATGTAGTCGAAATCTTCGCGTGACCGGATGAAAGAGGCCGCCGGAAAGGTCTTAGTCGCCAGCATAGAGAAAAACTGCGTGAACCCAATGAGCGCAGGCACCGGCGCCACTTCCCAACCGGTCAGGGCGCGCAGCCGGTTTGATATTTCCGGGCATTGCGGCACACGGTCCGCGGGCATGGCGACACGAGCAAACCCATCAAGATAGGTCTTTGAGGCATGTTCGCGGATGCGCGGAACCTGCTGTGCGTAGAGGTCGGCCCAAACCGCATTTTCCTCTGCGGTGTAGGCAATATGGCCGGTGTCGTCCGGGATTTTGGCGATATAGGTGCTGGATTTGGGCACGGGATCCTCCCAGTTTGGTGCTGACTGCGTCCTCTGGAAACTAGAATTGCCCTGAATGCTGGAAAAATCTTGCCTCATTGTGCTACGGGTTGCTGATATGAAGTAAATTTTGCCAAATTAAAGGGTGCTTGGGGCAAATGTCGCTAACGCTGGACGCAACGGACCGGAAACTACTGTCGCTTCTGCAGGCGGATGGTAAGGCAAGCCTTCAGGAGCTGGCAGCAGCCGCGGGCCTGTCGTCATCGCCGTGCTGGCGACGAATCAAACGAATGGAGGAGGCCGGGCTGATCCGCGGGTATGTCGCGCGGCTGGATCCCAAGCTGTTGGGGCTGAACGCGCTGGCCTATGTCTTTGTATCGCTGGTGGATCATCACGAAGACACAATGGGTCAGTTTGCGCGACTGGTGGGGCAGGAGGAGCGCATTGTGGAATGCGCCTCGGTCACGGGCAGCGCAGATTATATTCTGAAGGTGGCGGCCAAAGACCCCGAAGACTTGGAACGATTCCTAATGGGAGGCATTCTAGCCTCGGGTCTGGTGCGGGAAAGCCATACCCATTTCATTCTGCGGCAAACCAAAACGCGCAGCCCCTGGCCACTGATCGATTAGGCAGGCATGAGCGGCGGTTGAGGGCCGGTATGTTTTCGCGACGGGCGCGAAGGTACTTCAGTCAATATAGGTGTCTGGCTGGCTGCTGTGCGGGTGGCTGCGGGGCTGGCTGTTTGGCTGGGTCAAAGACCTGGCTGAATTGCTTGCTGCGGTGCGTCCTTGCAAAGTCGCTCGCTTGAATGCCTTGATGCCTCTATGCTGTGATTCCATCTGGGTTGCAAGAAAAACCTTCAAAAACAAATAGTTGATAGATTTTGTCGGGAGTTTTTCATTAAGGGTGCCGCTGGCGCGGCAGCCGGATAACATTTCCGCCGACAAGGTCCCGCATGACGCTCAGGCTTTGCCTATATGACAGCTCGAAACTGGTAGACGTTATTGGAAACCGCGAAAGCCAGAGTTTACAAGTTTTTGTTGCCCGACCACTGGGCGGCGTGGCAGGTGCAGCGTGGTCAGTATTTGCGCACACAGACAGAGGCGCGGCTGCCCAGCCAACAGCATATTCAAGGGAGAGCAGGTCATGGCAGACAGGGTCAACTGGGGCATTCTGGGCGGGGCGAAATTCGCGCGTCAGCATATGGGCCCGGCGATCAACAGCGCCAGGGGCGCAGAGCTTTATGCGCTGGCGACCTCCAGCGCAGAGAAAGCCGCGCCGTTTCAGGACTTTGCACCGGGGGTGAAACTGCACGACAGCTATGAGGCGCTGCTGGCGGATCCAGAGGTGGAGGCGGTCTATATTCCGTTGCCCAATCACCTGCATGTGGAGTGGACGCTCAAGGCGCTGGCGGCGGGCAAACATGTTCTGTGTGAAAAGCCTATGGCCATGCGCGCCAGCGATTTTGACAGGCTGATTGCGGCACGTGACACAAGCGGATGTCTGGCGGCAGAGGCCTTTATGATCTTGCATCACCCACAGTGGCAGCGTGTCCGTGAAATGGTGGCCGGTGGTGAAATTGGGGCCGTGCGCCATGTGTCGGGGCGGTTCACTTTTGACAATCGCGCAGACACCGCCAATATTCGCAACCGGGCCGACACCGGCGGCGGGGCGCTGCGGGATATTGGGGTCTATGTGCTCGGCAGCACGCGCTACGTTTTGGACCGGACAGCCGAGGACGTGACGGCGCAAATCCGTTGGGAGAATGAGATTGATGTAAAAAGCCATGTCCAGGCGCGGTTTGGTGAAGCCACCTATTCAGCCTATGTCAGCACCCGGATGCATCCGTCTCAGGAGATGGTGTTTCACGGGGAGAGCGGGCTAATCCGGCTGACAGCGCCGTTCAACCCCCGCGTTTTTGGTGAAGCCCGCATCGAGTTGCACCGTGGCGCGCAAGCAGGTGGCGGCGTGCAGGTGCTGGAGGAACGCTTCCCGCAGGCCGACCACTACCGCTTGCAGGTCGAAGCCTTTTGTCGGTCTCTGCGCGACGGCGCAGCGTATCCCTGTCCGCTGGAGTTTTCGCGTGGCAC
>SPLB01000289.1 GCA_004566265.1 Paracoccaceae bacterium
AAACCTTCCGCGCCGATACAACCTTTGCCGTAGACCAGGGCGTTGGCATTCCCGATGACAGCGCGGTGGTGATTTCTTCCGAGGGCCTTTTGGGCGGAAACTTTGTTGAGGTGATGCCGGGCGGTTCGCCCTACAACCTCGAAGCGGGGGACGAGATTACCGATACGCAAGGGGCAGTGAGCTTAATTTCGCTTCTGGTGAAATTCGTCTCCGGCAGCGGAGACTGATTGTGTTTCGACTTGTGTCGCGTTCCGCTTTGGCCTTCTGCGCCGCCCTGGTTGCTCCCGTCGCATGGCCCCCTGCACTGGCGCAGAGCATTGTCGTCGAGGAACTCGACCCGCTGGGGGATGGGCAGGACGATGGTGCACGATTGACGACCTTGCAACCGGCGGAGACAGTAGAGCAGGGGCGTGCAGAAAGCGGCTCATTCGGTGAGCTGAGGGCGCTGGACAAGGTCAATGGCCATACGGAGACCTCTGAACTGTCCGTCGGCGAAACCGTGAGGATGTTTGGGCTGCTCGTCACACTGCATGAATGCCGCTATCCGGCCGACAACCCCACCGGTGACGCTTACGGCTTCGTGACAATTCGCAGCCCACAGTCTGGCTCGGTAAAATTCCAAGGGTGGATGGTTGCATCGAGCCCGGCGCTCAATGCGCTGGATGATAGGCGCTACGACGTCTGGCTGCTGCGCTGCAAAAGCGCCTGAGGACACGGGATGTCGGGGCGCAGAAAATCCCCTTCCATCTGAAGCGCGTCTGTCAGTCGGTGGCGGTATTCTTCACGCGAAATCTCCTCACCGCCCAAAGAAGCCAGATGTGGTGTGATAAACTGCGTGTCACATAGGCCAAAGCCACTGATGCGCAGCCGATCAATCAGATAAGCTAGCGCTATTTTTGAGGCATCCGTGCGCCGCGAAAACATACTTTCGCCAAAGAACGCGCCGCCCAGCGACACGCCATAGACCCCGCCCACCAGATCCTGCCCGTCCCAAACTTCGAGCGAGTGGGCAAAGCCAAGGGTGTGCAATTCCAGGTAGCGATCAAAGATTTCGTCATTGATCCAGGTTTCTTCCCGGTCGGCGCAGCCTTCGACGACGGCAGTGAAATCGGAATTGATTCTGATCTTATGGGCGCCCTTGCGAATGCGCTTGGCCAGTGACTTCGAAATGTGGAACCTGTCCAGCGGGAGAATGCCGCGGAACTTTGGATCAACCCAGAACACCCCATCGGAGTCGCGTGTCTCTGCCATGGGAAAGACGCCGCTGGCGTAAGCATGCAGAAGAAGGTCGGCTGAAAGCTCCATATTTTTCATTTAGCACAAAAGCAAAAGGGCGACAGCCTCAGCTTCGCCCTTTTTTCAATTGCTTACTAACGACACGTTCTTATTCGGGGAACGTGCGGTCCAGCCATTTTTCCAGCCAGTGGATATTGTAGTTGCCGGTCAGCACGTCTTCTTCCTGCACCAGCAGCTCGAACAATGGGGTGGAGCTGTCGATGCCATCAATAATCATTTCACCCAGCGAACGTGATAGACGCGCCAGGGCCTCGGGACGGTCGCGGCCATGTACGATCAGCTTGCCGATCAGACTGTCGTAGTAAGGCGGGATGGAATAACCGTCATAGAGCGCCGAATCCATGCGGACACCCAGGCCACCGGGCGCATGGTAGGCGGTCACTTTGCCCGGGCAGGGCGCAAAGTTCGGCAGACGCTCGGCGTTGATTCGAACCTCGATGGCATGGCCGTTGATTTCCAAATCTTCCTGTTTGAACGACAGCGGCATACCAGAGGCGACGCGGATTTGTTCCCGCACGAGATCCTGCCCAAAAATCGCCTCTGTGACTGGGTGTTCCACCTGCAGACGGGTGTTCATTTCGATGAAATAGAACTCGCCATCCTCATAGAGGAATTCGATGGTGCCCGCACCGGAGTAGCCCATTTTACCAATCGCATCGGCACAGATTTTGCCGATCTTGGCGCGCTCTTCCGGGGAGATGCAGGGGCCGGGGGCTTCTTCAAACACCTTCTGGTGGCGACGCTGCAGCGAACAATCGCGCTCGCCTAGGTGCACACCGTTGCCTTTGCCATCGCCAAAGACCTGAATCTCGATGTGACGCGGACGCTGAAGGTATTTCTCCATGTACACTTCGTCGTTGCCGAAGGCGGCTTTGCCTTCGGAACGGGCAGTGCGGAAGGCCACTTCCAGCTCGTCCTCCGAGAGGGCCACTTTCATGCCACGGCCACCACCACCGGCGGTTGCCTTTATGATGACCGGATAGCCCATGTCAGCCGCGACTTTCTTCGCGGTTTCATAGTCCGGCACACCACCGTCAGAACCCGGAACGCAAGGAATGCCCAGCGCTTTTGCGGTGTCTTTTGCGGTGATCTTATCGCCCATCTGGCGGATGTGCGCTGCAGAAGGGCCAATAAAGGTCAGGTCGTGGTCTTCGACGATCTGCACAAAGTTGGCATTCTCTGACAGGAAGCCATAGCCAGGGTGAATCGCCTGTGCGCCAGTGATTTCACAGGCCGAGATGATCGCGGGGATGGACAGATAGCTTTGCGCGGAGGACGGCGGACCAATGCAGACGCTTTCGTCGGCCATACGCACATGCATAGCGTCGCTGTCAGCGGTCGAGTGCACGGCCACTGATTTGATGCCCATTTCCCGGCAGGCGCGAATGACCCTAAGGGCGATCTCGCCACGGTTGGCAATCAGGATTTTGTCAAACATCTGGGTTGCTCCCCTTACTCGAGGATAACCAGCGGCGTTCCGAACTCAACCGCGGCGCCGTCTTCAATAAGAATGCGCTTTACGGTGCCCGACTTGGGAGAGGGGATGTGGTTCATGGTCTTCATGGCTTCCACGATTAGCAGGGTGTCGCCTTCCTTAACCTGTTGACCAACCGAAATAAAGGAAGCCGAACCCGGTTCCGGCTGCAAATATGCCGTGCCTACCATAGGGGAGGCCACTGCGCCCGGGTGCGATGCGGGATCTTCGTTTGCGGCGACCGGTGCGGCCGCAACGGGGGCAGCTGCAGGTTCGGTTGCAGCAACAGGCGCGCTTGTTGGGACTTGGACTTGGGCCGGTGCGGCCACGGCGGTTTGGCGGGACACACGCACGTTCAGGCTATCGTCATCGCCGTATTCGCGTTTAACCTGAAGTTCGGTCAGGTCGTTTTCGCGCAGCAGCTCGGCCAGAGCCTTGATGAATGCCACGTCTGCGTCATGTGCTTTGTTTGTCATTTTCTTCCTCGGCAGAGTCCAGATGGCCCGGTTGCCTCCGGGCCGGAATTTTCCAGCCTTATAGGCCATGGATGACCATAAGGAAAGCGGGCTCGTAAACGATGCTAACATGGTGACAGTTGGCACTATTTGCAATGATCGATTGCGGGAAAGGGCGGCTTGTATGCTGGGTGAGTAGACGGCCACAACTCAAAGAGGCATGCCAGAGAGTTTTGCCACAAGTTCAGGTAGTTTGCGTGCCTCGAATTTCTCCAACAGGCGCGCGCGATGCGTTTCGACTGTGCGGTACGATAAGTCGAGCTGGCGTCCGATTTCCTTCGCGGAGAGACCTCTGGCCGTCAAAATGGCAACTTCTCGTTCGCGTGCGCTCAGAGCGACCACGGGGCGTTCGCTGGACAGATCGGAAAAGGCCCAGACACCGGTTTTGAACGGATCGTCCCGCGTCAGCGAGCGTCCGCACACACGACACCAGAACAACTGCCCATCCTCGCGTTTCATGATCCGCTCATCATGATAGAGGCTATGCCGCGCGTCACTCAGTCGGAGCACCTCACCGATGCGGTTGTAATCTTCGGTGCTGGGATAGAAATCGGCAATAGGGCGGTTCAACAGAGCCCCGACCTCGGTGCCAAACGTTGTGGCGAACTGCCGGTTGCATCTGCGGATGATCCGGTGGTCTAGAACGGCTAGTCCGAGCGGTGCATGGTCAAAGGCTAGCTCGGCAATCGGATCGGTGTTTGACGTCATCCTTCCAGATAACCGCGAAGTTACTTGCGAGAAAAGAAAAAAGTGCCCCCTATGTAAGTGGGGGGCGCTCGGAAGGCCTGAAAAAAGGGCAACATATTGACTTTTATGCACATTCCGGTTTGGAGAGCTGTCTTCAAATCGCCAGATATTCAGCGCGCAGTTCCTCGTTTTCCAGGACCTCGGCGGCTGTACCGTCAAAGACAATCCCCCCGGTGTCGAGGATGACCGCCCGGTCGGCCAATTCCAGCGCACGCACAGCGTTTTGTTCAACCAGAATGGTGGTCATGCCCTGTTCTTTTATGTGGATAAGTGTCTTCTCAATCTCGTCCACGATCACCGGCGCGAGACCCTCGTAGGGTTCATCCAGAAGCAGCACTTTGATGTCGCGTGCCAAAGCCCGCGCAATGGCCAGCATCTGTTGTTCCCCGCCTGATAACGTGACACCTTCCTGTTTGCGGCGCTCGCCCAGACGCGGGAATAAATTGTAAAGGCGGTCAAGTGACCAACCTATAGGCGGTGCGATTTGAGCCAGTTGGAGGTTTTCCTCGACCGTGAGGCCGGGGATAATGCGGCGATCTTCGGGGACAAGGCCAAGACCCGAGGCCGCAGCTTCGTGGGCCTCCATCAGATGCAGGGGCTGATGATCGAGCCAGATTTCACCTTGTGTCACCAAAGGGCTGCCGGTGCGCGCGATTGACCGCAGCGTCGAGGTTTTGCCCGCGCCATTGCGGCCCAGAAGGGCAAGAATCTCGCCCTCGTGAACGTTAAAGGTTATGCCTTGTACAATGTAGCTTTCGCCGTAATAGGCGTGCATGTCCCAGACGGACAAAAAGGCCGGCGCCGTGCTGGCTTGATTGGCGTTTTTCGAGAAATCCGTTTTCACATTCATAATTTTGGTTTCCTCTTACGCCGTTTCGCCAAGATACGCTTCGCGTACTTTCGGGTTGCCACGGATGTTTTCAGGATCGTCTTCAACCAGCGGCGTGCCCTGTGCCAGAACGGTGATCCGATTGGCGAGGGAGAATACCACATGCATGTCGTGTTCGATGATTGCGATAGTGATATCGCGCTGCTCAGAGATTTCCTTCAGCAGGTCGATGGTGTTGTTGGTATCTGCCCGCGCCATGCCAGCTGTTGGTTCATCCAACAGCAGAAGGCGCGGTTCTTGGGACAGGCACATGCCAATCTCAAGGCGACGTTTATCCCCGCGCGACAACGCGGCCGCATGCATGTGCCGCTTGTCGGCCATGTTCATCTCTTCCAGCATGCGCTCGGCTCTCTCCAGCACGTCTTTCTGGGACATCACGTCGGAGAACGCATTGAGATCAAAAGCCCCGTCCCGCTCGGCAAAGCAGGGGATCATCATGTTTTCCAGAACACTCAGATCGCCAAAGATCTCGGGCGTTTGAAACACGCGCGAGATGCCCATCTGGTTGATCTCGTAGGGCGCACGGCCCAGCACGGATTGCCCGTCAAACATGACAGAACCCGTGTCTGGGATCAGCTTGCCCACCAGACAGTTCAGAAGGGTGGATTTGCCGGCTCCATTGGGGCCGATAATGGCGTGAACCGAATTTTCTTTTATGGACAGGTTCACGTCCGAGAGCGCTTGCAGACCGCCGAAGCGCTTGCCGACGTTTTTGACTTCGAGAATACCCATCGCGCGCGCTCCTTATTCTGCAGGGGTGGTTTTG
>SPLB01000290.1 GCA_004566265.1 Paracoccaceae bacterium
CTTTAGAAACCCCAAAACAGTTTAGGCTTGATTATCTTGTAAAATGGACATCGCAATTGCCGAAACATCATACATTGCCTTCAAGGCGGGCCTGTCGCTCTCCGGTGGGGAAGAGGGAAAGATTTACAAAAAAGCCGCCGCGCATCCGGGCAGATGGCGGCGGCAGTGCCGCAACTTCATACGGGACCCGGGTCGTGCCAACATCAGTGTGACTGACCGGGATCTACTGGCGGCGGATCCCTCTGGGACATGGGCAGGGCACGCCCGGCATGAAAGCGCAGATCAACAAGAAACCAATGAAAACGGAAAAATCGCGGAAAAGAGCACCCTCGGCTGACACATCGGCCAAACCCATGGTCTCAATTTTCGCTGTTACAGCAAGCTGGGCACGTGCAGCGCCACAACAAGCATCACCACGAGCGCTGCAGCGCCAGCGATATCTTGAAGCAATGTGGACTGTGCATTGCGAACGGTCGATTTAATCTGGGCAACCATACTCTGTCTCCTCTGCTCTGTCGTGCTGCTGCACTACGTGTTTCCACTTTGTTCTCACTTTTCGGCAGGGGAGTAAAGAACTTTTTAGGAACATTTGAGAACAAATTTGAGAACATTCTTGCAGAAATAGTTAACCTACTGAAATCAAACGGATTGCTTCATCCCGGCGGAGCAGCCAAAGCAGAACACGAGCCGCTCTCCCGCGTGGGCTTTCCAAAGCGGGATCGCGTTGCAACAACGCACGGGCATCCGCCTGAGCAACGGCCATTAGGTCCGCTTGCCGCTCTAGATCTGCCACTTTGAATCTTGGCAGGCCAGACTGCGCCGTTCCGATGACATCGCCAGCCCCGCGCATTTGCAAATCTGTCTCAGAAATCAGAAAGCCGTCTTCGGTTTCGCGCAAAACTTCCAGCCGCCTTTTCCCGCCTTCCGACAAGGGCGATTGATACATCAGCAAACAGGTGCTTGCCGCATTCCCACGTCCCACACGCCCCCTTAGCTGGTGCAACTGTGCCAAGCCAAAAAACTCAGCCCGTTCAATCACCATGATCGAGGCATTCGGAACATTGACCCCAACCTCAATCACGGTTGTTGCCACCAGAACACTGGTTTCTCCCGCCTGAAACATCTGCATTGCCGCGTCTTTATTTGAGGGCGACATTTGTCCATGCACAAGCCCAACAGCATCTGCGCCCAGAACTGCGCGCAGATGTTTAAAGCGCTCCTCCGCGGCCGTCAGGTCCGAAACCTCAGATTCCCCGACAAGCGGACAGACCCAATAACACTGCCGCCCTGCCGCAATTGCTTTTTGCAGATGACCGACGACCTCGTCCATGCGCTCTGTGCTGACAATCGCTGTCCGGATTGGTTTTCGCCCTGGCGGTTTTTCATCCAAGATCGAAACATCCATGTCGCCGTATTGCGCCAATGCAAGGGACCGCGGAATCGGCGTTGCAGTCATCACCAGCACGTCGGCATTGTTTCCTTTCTCTGCAAGTTCCATTCGCTGACGCACGCCAAACCGATGCTGCTCATCCACGACGACGAGGCGGAGGTCCGAAAATACAACATCTTGCTGAAATACCGCATGGGTGCCGAGCAAAATGTCAATATCACCGCGCGCGAGGGCCTCCAGCTTCGCGCGGCGCTCTTTGCCTTTGTCGCGCCCAGTCAACAGCACAATCACCACACCTGCGTCTTTCGCCAGCGGCAAAAGCCCCTCAAGATGTTGCCGAGCAAGGATTTCCGTCGGCGCCATCAGCACGCCTTGGCCGCCAGCTTCGACCGCAACAAGCAAGGCCATGAACGCAACCAGCGTTTTTCCCGCGCCCACGTCGCCTTGCAAAAGTCGGTTCATTCGCCGATGAGATCCCATATCCTGGGTGATTTCCTCAATAGCGCGCGCCTGTGCACTGGTGGGTCTATATTGTAGTGATTTTAGTGTTTCACTTTGCAATTTGCCAGATGCACATGAACTGCGCCCGGGAATGTTCCGCTCGACCGATCGGGCAATGGCCAAAGTCAGCTGATGTGCAAAAAGCTCATCATATGCCAAGCGTGCCCTGGCCGGGTCTGTGGCAAGTACGGCATCTGGGTGACGGGGCGTGTGAACCGAGTGAAGCGCCTCGTGCCATGCGGGCCATTTTTTTTGTTGCAATAGGGCTGGGTCACCCCATTCCACCAGTGGAACAGCGAGTTTCAGCGCATTTTGTGCCGCCTTGCAGATTGTGCGTTGCGTAATGCCCTGCGTTAGAGGGTAGACAGGTTCAAAATCTGGAATATCAACGGCTTCTGCGACCGGCACCATATGGTCGGGGTGGACCATTTGTGCAAGACCATCGAACATTTCAACCTTGCCCGAAACAACACGTTTGCTTCCTTCAGGCAAGTGCGACTCAAGGTAGCGACTGCGGCCGTGGAAAAAAACAAGCTGAAATTCGGTCTTCCCGTCGCTCACCAATACTCTGTAAGCGCCGCCACGAGTGCGTGCAGCTTGATGACGGATGATTGC
>SPLB01000291.1 GCA_004566265.1 Paracoccaceae bacterium
ACAGCCGAAAAAGACGGCATTCGCGGTCAGGTGATGATCGACGCCTCCCATGCGAACTCTGGCAAAGATCCAGAGAAGCAGCCCGAAGTGCTGACGGATGTCGCAGGTCAGATTGGCGTCGGCGATGGCCGCATTACCGGTATTATGATCGAAAGCCACATTGTCGCGGGCCGTCAGGATCTGCCCAATGACGGCGATCTGAGCAAGCTGACGTACGGCCAGTCCGTCACTGATGGCTGCATCGGTTGGGACGACACCGTGGTGCAGCTGCGCAAACTCGCCGAGGCGGTAGACACCCGCCGCACCGCTAGCGCGCGACTGGCTGGATAACCCCCTTCGCGCGCCCTGATCCTCTCCCAGAGGCGCGCGTTTCGTTTAGGCTCCGGGGTCTTTGCCCGCAACGGATCTTAAGGCATTGAGCGCGGCCCCTGGGGTGCGCTTTGCCTTGCAAAGTAGCTGTAGGCTTCGCATATCCTCAGTGGACCAAAGAGGAATCACTGCTGATGCTGCGCGCCTTGTTTTTTGCCCTTTCACTGATGTTGCCGACACTTGTGCTGGCCGCGCCCCGCGTGCCACAGTCGCAGGCCGAGATTGCCATGGGGTTTGCCCCGGTGGTCAAGAACTCCGCCCCTGCGGTTGTGAACATTTACGCCAAGATTGTGCGTCAGGGTCAAGCGCGCAGCCCCTTTGCAGGTGACCCGTTCTTTGACGATTTTTTCCGTGGCCTGACACAGCCGCGCCCGCGGGTCCAGAACTCGCTTGGGTCTGGGGTGATCCTCTCAGCCGATGGGCTGGTGGTGTCCAATTATCACGTGGTTGGCATGGCCACAGACATTCGCGTGGTGACCAATGAGCGCCGGGAATACCGGGCCGAGGTGATCCTGGCCGACAAGGACAGCGACCTTGCGCTGCTGCGTTTGGACGGAGCAGAGAACTTGCCGTTCTTGCATCTGCGCGACAGTGACCGGGTCGAGGTCGGAGAGCTGGCGCTGGCGATCGGAAATCCTTTTGGGGTGGGGCAAACCGTGTCGTCGGGGATCATCTCGGGGCTGGCGCGCACGGGCTCCGGCGGCGGGCAGGGGTTTGGCTATTTCATCCAGACCGACGCGCCGATCAATCCGGGCAACTCGGGTGGCGCGTTGATTGATATTCAGGGGCATTTGATCGGGATCAACACCCGCATCCTCAGCCGCTCTGGTGGCTCCAATGGGATCGGTTTTGCCATTCCGGCAAATCTGGTCAGTGAATTTTTGCGACAGGCCGAGGGGGGCACCGAGGAATTCCAGCGCCCCTGGGCGGGGATGAGCGGGCAGAGCGTCGATTACGATCTTGCCGAAGCGCTGGGGCTGGAGCGCGCCGATGGCATGCTGATTTCCGAACTTCACGCGGAAAGCCCCTTTGCCAAGGCGGGCTTTCGTGTCGGCGATGTGGTGCTGTCCGTCGATGGGTTGTCTGTGACCTCGCCTGCGGAAATGGTGTTTCGCCTGACGGTGGCGGGACTGGGAAATACGGCCGAAGTGAGCCGCCTGCGCTCAGGCAAGGTCAGCACCCATGACATCCCGCTGGAGGTTGCTCCGGGCGGGGATGAGCTGCGCACGCTGACACTGAATGATCGCGCCGCATTGCCAGGGCTGACGGTGGCCAATCTGACGCCCAAGCTGGTGTCGCAGATGCAGCTGCCTCTGGATACAAAAGGTGTGGTCGTGACCGATCCCGGCCCGGTGGCCGCGCGCGTGGGGGTGCAGGCGGGAGATGTGATTTTGGCGGTCAATCGCGCCGCGCTGTTACGGGCCGAGGATCTGCTGGGCTATCTGGAAGAGGCGGGCCGTTGGGTTCGGCTGGATGTGCAACGGCGCGGGCGTCACGTGCAACTGCGGTTCCGGCTCTGATGGCGGATCTATTCGACACGAGCTCGCGGGGGGGAGCGCCCAAAGGCATCGACACGCCCGATACGGGGCGCGCGGCACCACGCCCGCTGGCCGATAGGTTGCGGCCGCAAACCCTGGGCGAGGTGATCGGTCAGGAACAGGTCTTGGGGTCTGAGGC
Organism: Paracoccaceae bacterium; assembly: GCA_004566265.1. Lineage (GTDB taxonomy): Bacteria > Pseudomonadota > Alphaproteobacteria > Rhodobacterales > Rhodobacteraceae > Epibacterium. The sequence continues at coordinate 2,047 of SPLB01000291.1, forward strand.
ACCGCTGGGCGTGATGCTGGCGGCACAATCGCTGTCGTCGCTGATTTTTTGGGGGCCGCCGGGGGTGGGAAAGACCACCATTGCGCGACTTTTGGCGCAAGAAACCGACCTCCATTTTGTGCAGATCTCTGCCATCTTTACCGGCGTACCGGATCTGAAAAAGGTCTTTGAGGCCGCTAAGGTGCGCCGTCAGACGGGGCAAGGCACGCTGCTGTTTGTGGATGAGATCCACCGCTTCAACAAAGCGCAGCAGGACGGGTTTTTGCCGCATATGGAGGACGGCACCATCCTGCTGGTGGGGGCAACCACCGAAAACCCAAGCTTTGAGCTGAACGCGGCGGTTCTATCACGGTCGCAAGTGCTGGTGCTGGAGCGCCTGTCGGAGGGAGATCTGGAACGTCTCACTCAGCGCGCAGAGACCGAGCTGGGCCGGGAACTGCCGCTGACGCCGGATGCGCGAACAGCGCTGCAGGAAATGGCGGATGGCGATGGTCGCGCGCTGCTCAATCTGATCGAACAGGTTGCGGCGTGGAAGGTCAGCCAGCCCTTGGCGCGCGAGGCGCTGTCGACGCGGCTGATGAAACGCGCCGCAAAATACGACAAATCGGGGGATGAACACTATAACCTCATCTCAGCGCTGCATAAGTCCGTGCGCGGATCGGACCCGGATGCGGCACTTTACTGGTATGCGCGGATGCTGGAAGGCGGCGAAGACCCCCGCTATCTGGCGCGGCGGCTGACCCGAATGGCGGTGGAAGATATCGCATTGGCTGATCCTCAGGCGCAGGCGGTCTGTCTGCAGGCCTGGGAGACCTATGAGCGTCTTGGCAGCCCTGAAGGGGAACTGGCGCTGGCGCAGGCGGTGATTTACCTCGCGCTCGCGCCCAAAACCAATGCCGGATACATGGCCTACAAGGCGGCGCGGCGTCTGGCGAAACAAACCGGGTCGCTGATGCCGCCCAAACATATCCTCAATGCGCCGACCAAGCTGATGGAGGATCAGGG
>SPLB01000292.1 GCA_004566265.1 Paracoccaceae bacterium
AGGCAGCGACCAACAGCGAGACCGGAACCATTGAGCGTGTGCACAAACTCGGGCTTGCCACCACCCGCAGGCTTGAAGCGGGCGTTCATCCGGCGCGCCTGGAATTCACCGGTTGTGGAGACGGACGAAATTTCGCGGTACGTGTCCTGGCCCGGCACCCAGGCTTCGATGTCGTAGGTGCGCCGCGCACCAAACCCCATGTCACCGGTGCAGAGGATCACTGTTCGGTAGGCGATGCCCAACTTCTCCAGAATACTCTCGGCGCAACCCAGCATGCGCTTCTGTTCCGCATCCGATTCCGTTGGGTGCACAATAGACACCATCTCGACTTTTTCAAACTGGTGCTGGCGCAGCATGCCCGAGGTGTCCTTGCCGGCGCTGCCTGCTTCCGAACGGAAACACAGCGTATGCGCGGTCATGCGGATCGGTAGGGCACTTTCCTCCAGCATGTCACCGGCTACCGAATAGGTCAGCGGCACCTCGGAGGTCGGCACCAGCCACCAGCCATTGGTGGTCTGATAGCTGTCTTCGCCGAACTTTGGCAGCTTGTCGGTGCCATACATCGCGGCATCGCGCACCAGCACGGGCGTGTTCACCTCGGTTAGGCCATTCTCGTCTACATGGGTGTCGATCATGAACTGGGCCAATGCGCGGTGAACACGAGCAACGGCCCCTTTGAGCAACACAAAACGTGCGCCAGAGATCTTGGCGGCGGTTTCAAAGTCCATCGCCGCAGCGACGCCTGCGATTTCAAAGTGTTCTTTTGGCTGGAATGTGAACGTGGGCTTGTCGCCCCAGGTCTTCACCTCGATATTGCCGTCCTCATCCTCGCCCTCGGGCACATCGTCGGCCGGGGCGTTGGGGATCCGGGCAAGCATATCTGTCAGCTTCGCGTCCAGATCTTTAGCCTCGATCTGCATGGCCGCGACTTCGGCTTTCTTCTCCGCAACGGCGGCCCGGAGGCGTTGGAATTCAGCGTCATCGCCTTTTGCTTTCGCCACGCCAATAGACTTGGCGGCGCGGTTCTGTTCGGCCTGCGCCTCTTCTGCGGCCTGGATCTTGGCGCGGCGCTGTTCGTCGAGGGCAAGAACAGAGGACGACAGGGCAGCATCTCCACGGCGGGCGAGGGCTGCGTCAAAGGCGGCCGGGTTTTCGCGGATTGCACGGATGTCATGCATGGGTCTGCTCCTGTGTCATGCAGTTTGTTGTCTGAACCTACCCTATGCCCCAAGCGAGGGTTAAGGGGAAGGGGGCAGACGTGGCTAGGTTATATTGAAAACCCTACCCGTGCCGCATTGACGTAGTGTTTATTGGGTCCCGAAAACGCGGGGCGGCCCTGACGTAGCCCTGCGCAACGCCGGGCGTTTCTATGGTGAAACACCGTTCGAGCAATGCACGCCGCTGTTAAAGCGCAAAATCCACACCAGCCCGCATGCTGAGGGACTTTTGCGTCGGGATTTGCGGTTGTGATGACACAGAGCGGCGCAATATTGGACTAAGGCAATGCCGCCAGAGTGGCGGATTGGGCGGCCGAAAAGGCGTCGACTGTTGCCGGAACTGTCTGAGCGCGATTTCCGGCTTGAGTTTGACCTCCGGGTGCTGCTGCAGTTCCACGGGTCAAGATCGGTCCGGACGGCGGACTGCTGCGCTTCCACGCAGCGTATCTGGCGCAAGATAAACATCGGAATTGACGCGCCCAGATGCCGCAGGGCGCGCTGAAGCCCTAAAGACCCCGATGGACCTGGGAGGGAAAATTCGGGGAAAGGGGGCTCTCCTGAGAACCTGAGGTTCGCAACAAGGCCCAGCTGTGCCGCAAGCCAGGGCCTTTGCAGCCCGAGCGCATGTCTTGCGATACGAAGCCAAATTGACCATACGAAGGCTCTGGAACGGTTGTCCCGTTTCGAATTTAATTGAGGGGAGAGCAGAAGAATGCAGACGGTAACAATTATACTGACCGGCGGCACGCTGGGGAAGACTTATGAGGCGTCCACAGGCAATATGGTCAATGCGGACAATGACGTGGACCGCCTGTTTGGCAATCTGCGCCTTGATGGGATGGACGTGCGGTTTGTCGATTTGCTGCAGAAGGACTCGTTGGATTTTTCGGAAGAAGATTTTTCTTTGATCCTAGGCGCTGTGGCTGATGCTCATAGTGCGGGGGCAAAGGTCCTGCTGATCTGCGGCACCGACCGGCTGCCGGATCTTGCGCGCAAACTCTGTGAGGACGGGGCAGGGGGGCGCGGTGTGACCGTGCTGACCGGCGCCATGGTGCCGCTGTCCGTGGACGGTTCGGATGCTTTTCAGAACCTCGTGCAAGCATTGACTGTGCTGCGCCTGAGCGACGAAGGCGTGCGCACCGCCTTTCACAATCAGGTGTTTGACGGCGGCACTATTGAAAAAGATCGCCGGAAGATGACCATGGTCGTGCCGCAGGTCTGATGGTCGAAGCCGTCCGTAAATCGCGCCAAGTCAGGCTGTGATCCCGCAGCAGGCTGGGGCCGTGAGACGATCATGCGCATGGGGCGGGACAGGCTCAACGGGATACGTTTATGCGGTCTGGCAATCGCCGCCACGGTCCTGGATTCAAACACCCGGATGCGACCACACAGAGGGAGTTCGGGCATCAAACCTGAAAACAGCCGCCGCACAAGGCGTGCTTAGAAAACAGATTACACAACAGGTCCATGCTCTGCGTGCTGGTGATGTCCAGTCAGGCAGAGCGCAGCCGTCGTCGCGGTCGGTGTCATTCCCGTGTTTCATTTGTTGGTCCTTTAGGCTAAAGGCTGCGAAACAGATTTTCAGGAGCCAAGCGATGACCACCGGGAAAAATGGCCTGACCTACGCGGATGCAGGCGTGGATATTGAGGCGGGCAATGCGCTCGTGGATCGGATCAAGCCGGCCGCCAAGCGGACCAACCGCCCCGGAGTCATGAGCGGCTTGGGGGGCTTTGGGGCTTTGTTCGATCTTAAGGGGGCGGGCTATCAGGATCCGATCCTCGTTGGGGCAACCGACGGCGTGGGCACAAAGCTGCGGATTGCGATCGACACCGGGGTTGTTGATGGCGTCGGCATTGACCTTGTTGCCATGTGCGTCAATGACCTTGTGTGTCAGGGGGCTGAGCCGCTGTTTTTCCTTGATTATTTTGCAACCGGAAAGCTGGAAACAGATGTCGCCGCGCGCATTATTGAGGGCATCGCAGAAGGCTGCGTCCGCTCTGGCTGTGCCCTCATTGGCGGTGAGACGGCAGAGATGCCAGGTATGTACCCTGAGGGTGACTTTGACCTTGCCGGTTTTGCAGTCGGCGCGATGGAGCGCGGCACGGCCTTGCCGGAAGGTGTTGTTGAAGGCGATGTGTTATTGGGTCTTGCTTCCGATGGTGTGCATTCCAATGGCTTCTCGCTGGTGCGCAAATTGGTCGAGGTTTCGGGGCTTGACTGGGACAGTGATTGTCCCTTCGGCGAGGGTTTGCTGGGCGAGGCGCTGCTGACCCCGACGCGCCTTTACGTCAAACAATCGCTGGCCGCTGTCCGTGCGGGCGGTGTTCACGCGCTGGCGCATATCACCGGGGGTGGTCTGACCGAGAACCTGCCGCGCGTGCTGCCCGAAGGTCTGGGCGCAGACATTGATCTGGATACCTGGGAGCTGCCGCCGGTCTTCAAGTGGATGGCCGAAGTTGGTGGGATTTCGCAGGCAGAGATGCTCAAGACCTTCAACTGCGGCATTGGCATGATCCTGTCGGTTTCTGCCCATGAAGCGGACAATCTGGTCTCCGTACTGCAAGACGAAGGCGAATCCGTCACCCGTCTGGGCACTGTGACCGCGGGCGATGGCATGCGTTACACAGGCAGCCTGCTGTGAGCCACAAGAAGGTTGCGATCCTGATTTCCGGCGGGGGTTCCAATATGGTGACCCTCGTCGACAGCATGACTGGTGATCATCCGGCCCGGCCCTGTTTGGTCCTGTCCAACAGGACCGATGCCGGTGGTTTGAAAAAGGCCGCCGAGCGCGGGATTGCCACGGCTGTGGTGGACCACCGCCCGTTCGGTAAGGATCGCGAGGCGTTTGAGACCGAACTGGTTAAGCCGATCCTTGAGACCGGCGCAGATATTGTCTGCCTTGCGGGCTTCATGCGCGTCCTGACCGTAGGGTTTGTATCGCAGTTTGAAGGCCGGATGCTAAACATCCACCCCTCGCTCTTGCCCAAATACAAAGGCCTCCACACGCACGCCCGCGCACTTGAGGCTGGGGACACGCGCCACGGCTGCACCGTGCATGAGGTCACGCCGCTGTTGGACGATGGTCCGGTTCTCGGTCAGGCAGAGGTACCTGTTTTGGCTGGGGACACGCCCGAGCTATTGGCGGCCCGTGTGCTGGAGCAGGAACACCGTCTGTACCCGGCCGTTTTGCAGCGTTTTGCGGCAGGAGACCGGACACCGATCCATATGTCCTGAGGTGACCTGAGGCATTATTTGCAACCCGGTGCGATCCCGCGTATCAAGCTTGGACAAATTTAGATAACTCCGCAGTTTCAAAGCAAAGCGAACCAGTCCCCAATGAAGACCATCACCTCTACCGAAGACCTTCGCCGTTTTTGCGAGGCGGCAGCCCAATATCCTTATGTGACGGTCGATACCGAGTTTCTGCGGGAACGCACCTATTTTTCCAAACTGTGCCTGATTCAGATTGCCTATTCTGGAGATGGAAAAACAGATGCTGTGCTCGTGGATCCGCTTGCAAGCGACCTGTCGCTGGCGCCGCTTTACGAGCTGTTCCGCAATGAAAATGTGGTCAAAGTGTTTCATGCGGCGCGTCAGGACTTGGAGATTTTCTGGGTTGATGCAAATGTGTTTCCGAAACCTCTGTTTGACACACAGGTCGCCGCGATGGTCTGTGGTTTTGGCGAACAGGTGGGCTACGAAACGCTGGTCCGTAAGATCTGCAAGCAGGGGCTCGACAAAACCTCGCGCTTTACCGATTGGTCGCGCCGCCCGCTGAGCGATGCGCAAAAGACCTACGCGCTGGCGGATGTGACACATCTGCGCAGGATCTATGAACATCTAAAAGAACAACTCGAAAAATCCGGGCGCAGCCGTTGGGTCACGGAAGAACTTGAGGTTCTCACCGATCCGGGCACTTATTCGGTCGAGCCGCGCGATGCTTGGCGTCGTGTGAAAACCCGAACATCGTCAGGGCGGTTCCTGGCTATTGTGCGCGAACTGGCGGCCTTCCGCGAGGATTACGCGCAGGCCAACAATGTGCCGCGCAACCGAGTATTCAAGGATGACGCGCTGGTTGAGATTGCCTCCACCAAGCCCAAAACCGCATCCGATTTAGGCGGATCGCGTCTGCTGCTGCGTGAGGCGCGCAAAGGGGCTATTGCCGAAGGGATTCTGAAGGCGGTTGCCAAAGGCGTGAATTGTCCGGCGGACGAGCTGCCCAAGCCGCCTAAGCTTCGCGGGAACAACCCTCAGGTAAACCCCGCGCTGGCAGATCTGCTGCGTGTGCTGCTGAAAGCAAAAACAGAAACTGCAGGTGTTGCCGCCAAACTGATCGCTCCCTCGGCTGATCTGGATGCCATCGCGTCCGGCGAACGCGATGTGCCTGCCCTCAGAGGCTGGCGTCTTGAGGTGTTCGGCCAGGACGCGCTGCGTCTGTGTGACGGGGAAATCGCGCTAGCCGCGAAGGGCTCTCAGGTCAAAGTAGTGGAGCTTTAGTCCCCTTTATTTCCAAATGTCTCTTGTGAAAATCGCCAGAATGGCAGCCGCAGGGGCAGCTTTTAAATGTGTTTGACCTGCCACTTATCGCTGCGTTTCTCGTGCGTTTGTTTCCCCTTCCACACGGATTTTGCGCACGTTGCGCAGCTCTTGATTTGATAGGTGCACAGCGGCGCGAATTGTCCTGGTGGCTGTGTTGCCTGCATAAGTTGGCGCTTCGGGGTAAGACACCTCGAACGTGTAAATCAGTGTGGAACCTGCAGCGTCTTTGACCGAAACG
>SPLB01000293.1 GCA_004566265.1 Paracoccaceae bacterium
GAAACGTGACTTCCGCATTCTTCGTTCTCCTCGTTGCTTTGAACGTTACGAGAACAAACTCTCATTTTAAATGGTCCGAAATCCTGGGGGCAGGTCACGGGGGCATAACGTTGCACCCAGCGGTAAATGGTCGGGTGATCCACCCTGACGCCACTCTCTGCCATCATGGTTTCCAGATCGCGATAGCTGATACCGTACCGGCAATACCAAAGCAGGGCCCACAGGACGACTTCGCCCCAAAAATGATGCCCCTTGAAGTCGTTCATGCTATGCTCACCGCGTTAAACCGACCCGAAAATCGCAACCCATAGGAAAATTTGCAACAGAGCCGGTTTGCCCATGTCTGCCTCCATGCCTGCTACTCACAGCAACGGAATCACAGATCAGGCAAATTGAGAATCATTAATCGGATCAGCGTGAAAACGCTCTAGAAGCCTAATGAAAGTAGGGACAGAAATGGTAAAATTGCGAACGCTATCAATCCGAATCCCATTCCGCCGTCGTCATCGGAAGAAGCAGGTTCTGATTTCTCCTCCGTGAAATTGACTTTATTCGCGTCTTCGATTGCGATAGCGGGCAGCCCTCCGATGGTGGTTGCGGGTGCGTCATCTTCGTCGGGGCCATCATTTGGGATTAAAACATCAGGTTTGCTTGGGGGGTCATAATCTTCGCCGGGGGCGTCAGGGGTAGAATTCTGGAGATAAGTTTCCATTTCTGACGTCCAAATTGGGTCCTCAATAACTACTCTCATGATCTCGTAGCTATCTAAGTCCACACTAAGGATTCCACCTCTCAAATACTCGGTATTAGCCTCTGCGGTTCCAATGGTTTCAAGTGTTGCGGTGCTTTTGTTACTCCCAGGTTGGTCCCCTTCTTCGACGCCAAGTATGTCAATACGAATGCCTTGTTGGCCTGCTACCAGACCGCTAAGGTCAATTTCACTGGATGTCACACCCTCCACTTTTGAAGCCACAAAAAGAGACAACTGTGATGAGTTTGCAAACGTGTGAACGGAGATGTCACCAAGCTCCAATTCATTTTGTCCACGTGCGGACCCTGAAAGATCAATTGGGCGTGTATTGGGAAGGATCTCTTCCATGAGTTTGAACATCTCTCCGGCAGGCGTAAGATCTTCATACTCAAAGCCATTCCCCAATGCATTTTTTGTGTTTTGGAGCAAAGGCCAAACATGTGCCAAGTCGACTGAATGCGCCGAAAACTCTTCCATGATTTCGAGAAGTTCGGCAGCATTCTTTAGGCCATAGTCTTCGTCTCTGCCCAAGCTCGGAATGGACTGAAGGTTCCACTCAGTGACACTGGTTTGAATTTCGGGGTTTTCTGTCTGCCAAGTATCCTTAATGAGGTTCAGTTGGAAATCCCTTGAAACCTCGTTGCCGCCACCCTTCGAGTAAATATGAGTTGCGATCCCATCAACGCCCTCGAATTCAAACTCATCGAACTGCTCTCTTATTAAAGCATTGTTCACTTTCATCCAGTTCACCTCTCCGCTTGAGTAGAGGTAGTCGTCACCAAGGGTAATGTCGTATTTTTCTTCTATATCAGATATAATTTCTTTTCCGCTATTTCTGTTAGCGTATTCGATATCCAAGCGAGAGAAGTTGTTATTCGTGCCTGACTGAACAACGATATCTATGTCGTCGGCAGCCGGAAAATTCAAAGACATCTCAGTCAGTTTGTCGTCGATGATTTTGGAAACCGCGCTGGCTACGCGCCCGTATTCAACGGCACTCATTTGCCCCGAACCCCAATATTCATTTCCAATTTCAAAGGCATCAATGTCAACGGGGCCAAACGAACCAGACACTAAAAACTCTACAAAATCAGATAGATCTTGGGTATTTATGTCCTCATATCTGTCACCATTTTTATCTACTCCATTGTAAAGGTAGTGTTTTGTGGGGATGACTATTGTCACCGACTGACCTGATGCATTAGCTGCTTCCAAAAATTCAGACATAGGGACCAAGTCAACAGTTTCTCCGGTTTTTTCGTCGAGTGTCGATGCCTTGTTGGGAGCTGTTATGTCAAAGTATTCCTCTGTCACTGAGCCGCCTGGATAGCGAAGATGTTCTACTCCAAGGTCTTGAGCCAATTCTTGGAAGCCACCTTGGGTTGTCAGTTGATCTCGGTGAAACAGAAAGTTTCCACCGAATTGAGATTGCTGAAAGTAGCCGTAGCTTTCATTGCCTACTGTGAGATTGTGCATTTTTTGACTCCATTCCCCCGCAGTTGGGTATTTTGGAGTAAAATCGGAAACAAATCGGAAACAAATCGGAAACGAAATGTAAAAATATAGTAATTTTCATTTTATATCGTTGCCTTTGACAACTGAATCGCGGGGCGCCACAGGCCCGGTTTTGTGATTCATCCTGTTTGGGAAGATGTGTCGGGCTCTGTTGAAATTTTCCTGTGGGTTGCGATTTTCGGGTCGGTTTAACGCGGAGAGCATAGCATGAACGACTTCAAGGGGCGTCATTTTTAGGGCGAAGTCGTCCTGTGGGCCCTGCGTTGGTATTGCCGGAACGGTATC
>SPLB01000294.1 GCA_004566265.1 Paracoccaceae bacterium
AAAGCACCATTCGAAATCCTAAGAGAACGGCTTCTTTCGCCGCCTGAAAAAGTCTAACATAGGACGTCAGCCGAGGTCAGAACTGCCACAGGTGAAGTCTGGCTCCATCTGCAGCGACACCTGGTCGGAAATCAGCGCTATGCAGGGGCGCAACGATAGCCTGAAAGGTCGAAACTGACCCAATGAAGATACCAATAGTACGGTCACGCAGCTTCACGTTCACCTCCGCAGCTCTCCTTCGCGATGATGTCCTTTTTTGGTCGGCCACGTCGCGTCCATACGGCATCAGTTCCCAAAAGAGATGCGTGAACACCGTGCGCATCCAGGACGCGGCAAAGATTTGAATGCTCTATCCATGCGCAGCGCGTGGACGACCGCTGGCCGTCACTGTTAATACAGCCTCCACAAAGACCTCACGCGCCTCGACCTCTGCAGTGCGAATGTTTCGGGCGACATGCAGATTGATATCCGCCGCGCCTGCCTGTTCTGCCCCTTCACACGCGTCCCGTGTCAGCCGATCCTCCAGACACTGCAGCGCTGCGGTACTCTCGTCAAAATCTTGTGGGCCTTCCTCCAGATGCACGCGGTACTTCCCCTCGGAAGGTGATGTCACCGTGCCGCTGCGCCGCTGGCTGATCTGCCCCACAACAGCCCCAATGGCATTGGCCACAGCGCCATGCGTCGGAAGAACCACCTGTGCATTGACCCGGGCGCCAACAGCCGGATAATAGCTCGCCGCAGAGGCACCAAGGCCGATCACGTCCACCGTGATACCTGCCTTCAGCGACAAGATCCCATTATGGCCCGCAAACCCGCGCTGGGTCAAAACATGTCGGGCAAGATCTGGGGCAGGCAAAGGAAAATACTCTGCTTCTTCGGCAAAAGTGGTCTCCAAGAGGGCCAAGGCTGTTTGTTCGGTCAACTGATCCACAATCATCTGCGCCATCTCATCCGCGCCCTCGGCCAGCGGATTGCCTGTACCCACACGGCGGCGCGCAAAGAGGTGCAACGCTTTTTCAGCCGCGTCCCGGTCCCAGGCCGCAACACGACCCAGAACATGGCTTGCATCCGAGGGTGTCACACCAGCGACCTGTACCAGCCCTCGTTCGATCAGACGTTTCAAGCTGCTCTGCTCTAGACGTGTTTTCAGGACGTCGCCCAAAGGTTTAATCCCGGTCCCAATGCGCGCCAAAAGACCTGCATCACGCTCTGGCAAACCCACCGCAGGCATACCAACCACCGCACGAATAAACCGCCCGTCATATTCACCGGGCGCGACAGAGCGGAGCTGCGCATCCAATGCCGCATGAACGATCTCGGGCGCTTCATGAGCCACCAGAGAGACCGGCAGTACCCGACGCGGGCCAAGTGTGACACCTCCCAACAGGCCAGACGCATTCATGTGCACCTGACTGTCGCCGCCCAAACCAGTTGTCCGCATGGAAACGGCTTCGACCATTGTGCGGAATCCGCCAACCTCAGCGCCCGCAGGATCAATCTGCGGCAGCCCATCGCGGATCAGCGCCACATCGGTTGTGGTCCCCCCAATATCGCTAACCAGCGCGTTTTCTGCTCCCGTCATCCAGCGCGCGCCGACGATTGACGCGGCAGGGCCGGAGAGGATCGTCTCGATGGGTCTTTCGCGGGCTTGCTCGGCAGACATCAATGCGCCGTCTCCGCGCACAACCATCATGGGTGCCTCTACACCGAGGGTGGCCAAGGTGTCGGCTGCGCGGTTGATCAGCCGGTCAATCATCCCAATCAGGCGTGCGTTCAAAACCGCCGTAACTGCGCGTTTCGGACCGTTGAGTTTAGAAGACAATTCGTGCGAGCATGTAACCGGCGCACCCGTACGATCAGCAATGATCCGCGCCACCGCTTGCTCATGCGCAGGGTTGCGGGTTGCAAACAAGGAGGCCACCGCAAATCCGCTGACCCCTGCGGCTTCGGCATCAAGAAAATCCAGAAGCGCATCGCGATCCAACGGGTTGGCCTCTGTTCCTGCATGACTGTGACCACCAGCCATGATCAATGCAGGATCCCCCTTTAGCGCCGCAGCCAGACCGTGGCGTTCAAGATCCTCTGCTGCAAAGCCAATGTAGATCAGCGCCACACGCCCCCCTTGCCCCTCGACCAAGGCATTGGTGGCAAGGGTGGTCGACAGCGCCGCCATGGACACATCGGCAGCCTCAACGCCTGCCTCATTCAGAACCGCACGCACCGCGCCGCCAACACCGATTGCCAAATCCTGCCGCGTGGTGAGCGATTTTGCTGACGCAATGACCTGATCGTCAAGGATCAAAGCTGCGTCCGTGTAGGTTCCACCCGTGTCTACGCCCAGCAACAGCGCCATATGCTCATCTCCCAAGAGGTTCGTATGTCACGGATCTAGCGGCAATTTTGGACAGATCTACCCTATTTGCGTCATACCAGTCGCTGCGCAGCCCATTGCGCTGCCTCTGCGACGGTCGGGTCCGGATCATGACACAACGACAGCGCGACAGAGCGCAGGTCGGCTTGCCCAGAGTTCCCTATGGCATAAAGCACATTGCGCACAAACCGGTCCCGCCCGATCCGTTTGATCGGTGAGCCCGAAAATTTTTCGCGAAACGACGTCTCGTCCAGCGCTGCAAGCTCGGCCAAGGGCGGTGCGATCATGCCATCCCGCGCGGCATAGCGGATGTCAGAAGAGGCAACGGCAAATTTGTTCCACGGGCAGGCTGCCAGACAATCGTCGCACCCATAGATCCGATTGCCCATTTTTTCACGCAGCTCAAGATTGATCGGGCCTTTGTGTTCGATCGTAAGATAGGAAATGCAGCGCCGCGCATCGACTTGGTAGGGGGCGGGAAAGGCATCTGTCGGACACGCCGTCAAACAGGACCGACACGACCCACAGCGATCCGGCTCGGCCGAGTCCGTAGGCAGCTCTAATGTGGTAAAAACCGAGCCTAAAAAGGCCCAATTGCCCCAATCCCGGCTGACCAGATTGCTGTGTTTGCCCTGCCAGCCAAGGCCTGCCGCTTGACCCAGGGCTTTC
>SPLB01000295.1 GCA_004566265.1 Paracoccaceae bacterium
CAAATCAAAGACGCTGCGCGGGATCTCGCCAAGGCGCAGGATATTATTTTTCTTGGCCGTGGGGTCCTCTATCCGCTGGCGCTTGAAGGCGCGCTGAAGCTGAAAGAGCTCAGCTATATTCACGCTGAAGGCTACGCCAGTGGTGAACTGAAACACGGCCCCATCGCGCTCATTGACGAAAAGGTGCCTGTTGTGGTGATGGCGCCGCGCGACAGCCTGTTTGAAAAGACCGTGTCGAACATGCAGGAGGTCATGGCGCGCGGCGGTAAGGTGATCCTTGTGACCGACGCCGAAGGCGCGCGGATTGCCGGAGATGGCACGCACGACGTTATTACCATGCCGCAGGTGCCGGACGCACTGGCGCCGATCCTCTATGCCATACCGGCGCAGCAAATAGCCTATTACACCGCGATTGCCAAAGGCACCGATGTCGATCAGCCGCGCAACCTCGCCAAATCTGTGACGGTGGAATGACCACAACCGCAATCACCTTTGAGGATGCGATGGCACAGCTTCGAGGGGCCATTGAACCCGGCCGCGCCGAAGCTATGACCCGCTACCATAAACAGACCCGGGAGGTTCTGGGGGTCGGCAATGATGTTCTGAACGGCTTTGCAAAAGACTGGCGCAAAGATCTGGATGTGTCGGAACGTGTGACCCTTGCGCTTGCACTCTGGAGCAGCGATATCTTTGAGGCCCGCATTCTGGCTGCGAAACTGCTGACCCAGGCCCGTATCAAAGACGACCTCGTTGTGTGGGACTTGCTGCAATCCTGGGTGCCGGAGTTTGACAGCTGGGCCATTGCCGATCATGCCTGTACCGCGATTTCAAAACGATTGGTGGCACAGCCTGCGCGTCTGGATGTTGTGGAAATCTGGACCTCGGCAGATCATATGTGGACGCGCCGCGCCGCCCTCGTCGCCACCCTGCCCTGGGCCAAGCTGCCAAACCCCAAAACCGTTGACGAGGCCACCCGCGATCGAATTTTGGGCTGGGCTGCAAACTATGTTGAGGACCGGGATTGGTTCATCCAGAAAGCGATTGGCTGGTGGCTGCGCGATCTGTCCAAACACGCCCCGGACCGCGCCCGGACTTTTCTTGAGGGGCCGGGTGCCACGCTCAAAGCCTTTGCCCGCAAAGAAGCATCAAAATACCTAGCATAACAAAGAGGCCGGCGGGCCTCATTGTTACGTCGTTATGTCGGGGTGCGTTTTCGGATCACACAGGACCGACCCGCAATTCCACCAGTTCCGTCAGCGGCAAACCAAGGACGCGCATGGCGCCAATTGACAAACGGCTACCGGCACCCGTATCGCCGGTGATCGGTTCAAGAGTGAGCACAACCGACCGTCCGTTTGGCGCAATCACGCGGGCGTTTTGAGTCGATTTAACCAGTGGCGTTTCCATCCACAGGCCCGCCCGACCGGGATCTCCAAGACCGGCAACAGTTTTTGTCGACTGACCGAAAGACGGCGCATTTACGTCAGATGGTCCAACCGAAGGCTCGGCCCGCTTGCGCGTGGGCGCGCTCGGCTCTGTCGGGTCAGCCACCACCGGAGCCTCTGGCGTGCCGAGCGCAGCGGTTTCCGTATTCCCCAGTGCCGACAGGTGTTCCGCGTTCACAGCAGGCGGTGCTTCGGAGTTGGCCCCGGGATTTGCACTGCCTTCCAGAATATCCTGATTGGTCTGGGCCTGCGGAAACCCACCTCCAAGTCCGCTCAGGATGTTGGAGTTCACCTGCACACCGTTCAGCCCTGTGCAGGCGGACAATCCACCGGTGATCAGCGTCCAAAGGACCAGAGATTTTAAACTAAGTCTGTTCATAGCGCGACCCTAGCCCCTCGCCCGCGCATAGGCCACAGAGAATTGAAAGTTATCTATTGATGGCCGCATCGTCACATCCTACCTATGCAGTCATGTCAGATCCATTGATTGATCCATTCGCACGCGCGATCACCTACCTGAGGGTCTCTGTGACCGACCGCTGCGACTTTCGCTGCGTCTATTGCATGTCCGAGAACATGACCTTCCTCCCAAGGAAGGAGCTTCTGACCCTCGAAGAGCTGGATCGCATGTGTTCGACTTTTGTCAGAATGGGTGTGGAAAAGCTGCGGATAACGGGCGGCGAACCACTGGTGCGCCGGGGTATCATGACGTTTTTCCAGTCCATGACGCGCCACCTCGAGAGCGGTGCGCTCAAGGAATTGACGCTGACCACCAATGGCTCGCAACTCGAAAAATACGCGCAGGCGCTCTATGACGCAGGCGTGCGTCGGGTGAATGTCTCGCTGGATACCCTGAACGAAGAAAAATTTGCCAAAGTCACCCGCTGGGGCCGCCTGCCGCAGGTGCTTCGCGGCATTGACGCGGCACAAAAGGCCGGTCTGCACGTTAAAATCAATGCCGTCGCGCTTATGGGCTTTAATGAACCAGAGCTGTTCACCATGACCGAATGGTGTGCCTCGCGCGGGATCGACCTGACGTGGATCGAGGTGATGCCTATGGGCGATCTGGGCAATGAGGACCGATTGGACCAATACTGGTCGCTCAAAGACGTGCGCAAAGCCTACGAGCAGAATTACCAGGTCACCGACCTGACCGAACGCACCGGCGGCCCGGCCCGCTATGCGCGGCTGGAGCAGACAGGCCAGAAAATCGGTTTCATCACGCCGCTTTCCCATAACTTCTGCGAAAGCTGCAACCGCGTGCGCTTGACCTGCACCGGCGAGCTGTACATGTGCCTTGGTCAGGAAGACATGGCTGACCTGCGCAGTTCCCTGCGTTCGCATTTAGATACGGAAAAACCGCTCGAGGACGCAATTCGCAAGGCCATTGGACTAAAGCCCAAGGGTCATGATTTCGACTATTCCCGCCAGAGTGTAGAGGGTCAGATGACCCGTCACATGAGCCACACAGGCGGATAAAAATGCCCGACGATTTGCGGCCCACGCCGCTTTATCACCTCTACTCCGGAGCCAGCACCCTGCTTGCGCCGTTTGCCTGGCGCAAAGTGGCGCGGCGACTTGGGGACTATGGGATTTCCCACGAACGCCAGCGCGAGCGTTTGGGCCAGGCCACTCTAAACCGACCAGAAGGACCACTGATCTGGTTCCATGCGGCATCCGTCGGAGAAAGCTTATCAGTCCTGACACTGATCACGCGCCTCGGGGACATGCATCCGAAAGCGGAGTTTCTGATCACCTCCGGCACGCCCACATCGGCCGAGTTGATCGCAAAGCGCATGCCGCCACGCTCTCGCCACCAGTTCCC
>SPLB01000053.1 GCA_004566265.1 Paracoccaceae bacterium
CGAGAAAAGCGCTAATCTTCATTACCCAAGCCTCCTACGGCCACGCTAGGCGAAATGAACTGCAACTTTCAACGGCAACTTCGTCATGGCTGGTCACGACGAAATTGATGGCCTGGCTGCCTCCCCCTGGCGGCATCGCAATGTGCCAATGTGATATTTGCTGAAGCCATCATCTGCGGAGACAGCACCCAGGGCCAACTGGCGTCTGAAAAACGTCTTTTCTGTTGTCTAACAGCTGGCTAAAGTTTGGGCCTTTTTTCGGCGCGCCTGCGCGGCAGCGTGGCCGGGATGGCGGGTTGGGCGGCATCTCACGCCCTCAAAGCCCCAAAGACGTGCGCGCAAGATAAATGCACGGAACGGAGGCAATGCGTCCTCAAAATCTGACAATCCGAATGGTCATCTTCGATCTGTTCACCAATGAGATCAAGGTGCGTACCTAAGCCAAATTGGCCACGGCCGACGAGCCGAGAAACAGGCGGACACATATCAGCGATCACCGCTCGACAGGTCGATATCTCAGCTGCCAACAGCAGCCGGTATATACATTGGACTGCACAAAAACAGGCTATTGGGATGCTTAAGGCCTGTTTTTCTTGACCTGCTCTGACTGAATGTGGTCTTTGTGCGCTCTGTGCGGGGAGGCGCAGGTGAAATGCAGAGAATGATTTCTGAAGCGATGGACGCGTTAAAGGCGTTATTGGGCGACAGGCTGTCAACAGGCATGTCTGTGCGTGAAATTCACGGTCGCGACGAGGCTTATTCAACGCCTGCTTTGCCAGATGCCGTGGTATTTCCAGAGACGACAGAAGAAGTCTCTTCGATCATGAAAATCTGCACCCAATACAACGTGCCCGTTGTGCCGTTTGGCATCGGCTCGTCTCTGGAAGGCCATGTGATTCCGATCCACGGAGGAATTAGCGTTGACACAAGCCGGATGAACCGGGTTTTGGAGATCCACAGCTCTGATCTTGATGCTGTTGTGCAGCCAGGGGTGACCCGGACCCAGCTCAATACCGAACTGCGCGACACCGGGCTGATGTTCACGGTGGACCCCGGTGCCGATGCGACGATTGGCGGTATGGCTGCAACGCGGGCCTCTGGCACCAATACAGTGCGGTATGGCACCATGCGGGAAAACGTTCTCGCGCTCGAGGTTGTTCTACCGGACGGGTCGGTCATCGAAACAGGATCGCGCGCGCGCAAATCTGCGTCGGGCTATGACCTGACACATCTTTTTGTAGGCTCCGAAGGAACGCTTGGCATCATTACAAAATTGACCGTCCGCCTGTTTGGTCAGCCTGAGGCCATCCTATCGGCAACCTGTGCCTTTGAGACCATCGAAGAGGCGGTTCAAACGGTGATCCTTGCCATCCAGATTGGTCTGCCCATGGCGCGGATTGAACTTCTGGACGAGGTCCAGATGCGCGGGATGAACACCTACAATCCAGATATGAACATGCCCGAGAAACCTCACCTTTTTCTCGAATTTCATGGAACCGACGCCGGGGTAAGAGAACAGGTGGAGCAGTTTGAGGCGATCGCTGATGACTTTGGCGTATCGGGGTTCAGCTGGGCCACGAAAGCGGAGGAGCGCAACCGCCTTTGGCAGGCGCGCCACACTGCCTATTACGCTGGAAAATCGCTGCGCAAGGGATGTAAGGGGATGGTGACAGACTGCTGTGTGCCGATCTCTGCGCTGGCGGACTGCATTGCGCGCACAAAAGAGCTGATTGCAGAAAGCGGCCTTATCGCCCCACTGGTTGGCCATGTGGGTGACGGGAATTTCCACCTGCTTATTCTGGTCGATCCGGACTCCAGCGCGGAAATGAAAAAGGCCAAAGGTCTGGCGGAGGCCGTCAGCCGGACCGCGCTGAAATTCGGCGGTACAGTAACCGGAGAACACGGGGTGGGCACGGGGAAAATACCATACATGGAGCAGGAGCACGGAGCGGCCTATGCGGTCATGAAAACGCTGAAGCAGGCTGTTGATCCGATGAACCTGATGAATCCCGGAAAAATGGTGGCGTCAGACTAGAACCACCGCTTTTTCAATCGATCCACCCATGAGATTTGTGGCCCCGTTCGCGGGCCAGGCGGACCTGCTTCTGGCGTTCACGGAAGCGGTTTTTATCCGCCTCTGAAGTTTCGTGTGCGCATTGATGGCACGAGACGCCTTTTTCATATTCGGGACGCAGCTTGTCTGCAGGCAGGATCGGGCGGCGGCAGCCATGGCAGAGTTCATGTGGCCCTTCCACCAGTCCGTGGCCCACCGACACACGGTTGTCGAAAACAAAACAATCGCCTTCCCAGCTGCTGGCTTCTTCAGGGATCTCTTCGAGATACCGCAGGATTCCGCCTTTCAGATGATAGACATCCTTGACCCCTTGCCCCAATAAGTAGTTCGTTGATTTTTCACAACGAATTCCACCTGTGCAGAACATAGCGACGCGCTTGTTGTGAAACCGGTCCTTGTTGTCATCCCACCATTTTGGGAAATCACGGAAGCTTTCGGTTTTGGGGTCTATCGCGCCTTCAAAAGTGCCAATAGCAACCTCGTAATCATTGCGCGTATCAATCACCACCACATCGTCAGAGCGGATCAGGCTGTTCCAGTCTTCGGGTTCGACATAGTTGCCAACGGTGGACAATGGATCCACATCTGGCTGGCCAAGGGTCACGATCTCTTTTTTCAGTCGGACTTTCATTTTGCCAAATGGGGCGTCCGCGGCGGTGGCTTCTTTCCATTCGAGATCCGCACAGCCCGGCAGCATTTTTATGTGCGCCAAAACCGCATCAATGCCCGCGCGCGAACCGGCAATCGTGCCATTGATCCCTTCTTTTGCGAGCAGCAAAGACCCCTTAACATCCTGTGCCACGCACAGATCAAAAAGCGCAGGCTTAATTGCGGCGGGGTCATGGAATCGGGTGAACTTATAGAGAGCGGCGATCGTGTACATGGTTCCGCCCTTAGAGCGATGTGTAGGTCAATTCAAGCCTCGTTTTGCGCGATGGAGAAAGATTAATTTTGGGGCCGGAGTGTCATATTTTGTTGGCCTTTTCGCAACATCGTCGTCAGATGGCTGGCCAATGTGGGGTGACCACTTGTGAAATTGCGCAGGGCTGCGCAACAAAGACTGATTGCAAGAGAGAGGAACGTCTCATGTCCAAGGCCCTGCTTGTTATTGACGTCCAGAACGATTTTTGCCCTGGTGGTGCCTTGGCCGTTCCCGGCGGCGACGAGGTGATTGCGCCGATCAATGAGATGATGGCTGATTTTGAAACAGTGGTCTTGACCCAAGATTGGCATCCAGCCGGGCATTCCTCTTTTGCGTCGTCCCATGCAGGTAAGCAGCCCTTTGAAACGGCTGAGCTTGATTATGGTACGCAGGTTCTGTGGCCGGACCATTGTGTGCAAAATAGCGATGGTGCAAAGTTTCATCCTGCGTTGCGTGTGGATGGTGATCTGATCATTCGTAAAGGGTTTCGCACAGCCATCGACAGCTATTCCGCGTTTTTTGAGAACGACCAAGTCACGCCAACTGGGCTTGAAGGCTATTTGCGTACCCGTGGCATCAAAGAGCTGACCCTAGTGGGATTGGCGACGGATTTTTGTGTTGCCTTTTCGGCCATGGACGCGCGGCGCTTGGGGTTTGATGTGTCAGTTGTGCTCGACGCCTGCCGCGCTATTGATCTGGATGGTTCGCTTGAGACTGCCCTGAACAACATGCGCGGGAGAGGAGTCCTGTTTTCATAAATAAAGCGTAAGATAAATCGTGTAGACAGCAAAGGGCAACCAACACATCAAAGCCTGAACCTTCGGGACTGGGAAATAGGGGACATGGAAAACTTGCAGCCAGGCGCGTCAGACCCGTTGGCCCAACATAATGCGCAGTTCAGCAAAAGAGGGATGCTTTTACGCTATGCGCGTGGACGCGTGGCAACCGTTTGGCCGCGGATCCTCATTGGTGCGGTTGTGACTCTGTTTCTGTCTGCTTGGTTTGACCCGGGTCTGCCCCTGCTTTTGTTTTCGATCTATCTTTTGGCCGAAGCAGCCGAGACTGTGTTTCTCTATCACGTTC
>SPLB01000054.1 GCA_004566265.1 Paracoccaceae bacterium
GCGCTCGGCATCTTGCAACACCAAAGGCAAGCTCGCGGCCGCCTCTGCAATCAGTTTCACCGCGCGGTGACCAATCGGATTGCCCAAAAAACCTGCGCGCGTCAGGGCCGCGCCATCGCGTGCCCCCCAGACCGTCTGCGCGTTGCCCATGGGCAGAACACGCGCGGCAATTCGGGCCGCAGCAGAGGCCTTGACCTCACCGTGATCAAGCGGGGTCGCGGGTTTGCGGCGCAGGACGTTCAGGACCATCGGCATCACCTTCTGAAGACTTGGGGTATCTGTGTTGTCGTTGGGAAGCAGTATCGCCTGCAGGGTTTAAATGCCCCCGACCAGAGCGCGCGCCGGGGTGGCAACACCTCCGCTATACTTCTGTTTCAAAACGAAAGTGCCCGGCGCAAAGGCCGGGCAATCTGGATCAGATCTGGCGCGCACGGGGGCATCGATTGCGCTGCATGGGTTCGAGGATCAGCGCCCAGAGCGCCCAGACCAATGCATCCACCCTGTCCGGGCTGCCGGTGCCGCAATAGCGCTGCGCGGTCATCTGCACCATCTGCGCCTCCAGTCGCCCCAATCCCTGTGCGTGGCTGACGCGCCCCTGTTCATAGAGAGCCGCCACGGGTTCCGCGCGGGCGGATTTTCCTGCGCCCGCGTGCACGCCCCTGTAGGGGATGGTCGGGTCGATCTGGCGCAAGAGGTCCTGCACCAGACCGCCGCCCTGATTGACCTCGGCCACCACCAAATGGGCCTGATAGCGATCGCGGGCGGCAACCACGGCCTTGGCCCATGTCAACGGCGTTGCCTTCTGTACGGTGAAATCGGCGATCACATGCGCGCGCCAATCGGAGATAAGCCCACGCGTCTGTGCGCCCACAACCACAATCCCGCAGGCATCCCCCGCAACGGACACTGATGGGTCAACACCAACCACGATGCGGTCGAACTCGGGGGGCGCGTTTCTCAGCCCTTCAAGCTGCGCAAGCGTCCAAAGCGCGCCCTCGGCATCGCCCAGAAGCGCCCCATCCAGCTCTTGGCGTTCCAGCCGCGTGCCTTGATAGCGGGCGCGGACCTCTGCCAGGTAGGACGGTGCGAGATTGGCGCGGTTGGCCTCGGTCGGGGCGTGGGTCATCACGGTCGAAGGGCTGTCGAGCAGACGTCGCAGCACATCGACATTGCGCGGCGTGGTGGTGACACAGACACGCGGGTCCTGCCCTAGCCGCAGCGCGAACTGCAACATATCCCAGGCTTCCTGCCCCTGACGCCACTTGGCCAGCTCATCCGCCCAAGCAGCGTCAAACTGCGGCCCGCGTAAGGCTTCGGGATCGGAGGCTGAAAACGCCTGAGCCTCTGCACCATTGGGCCAGATCAGCCGCCGTTCGCCTGCGCGCCATTCAGGGCGGCGATCCGGCGGGGTACAGGCCAGAATGCCGCTGTCCCCCCGGATCATCACATCGCGCACCTGATCATAGGTTTCCCCAAGAAGCGCCACCCTCCGGGCGCGGCCCTTTCTGCGCGGGGTCGCCCCTTCGACCTGCCTGCGCACCCATTCCGCGCCTGCACGGGTCTTGCCTGCGCCGCGCCCGCCAAGGATCACCCAAGCGCGCCAGTCCCCCAGAGGGGCCGCCTGATGCGGCAGCGCCCAATGGTCAAAAATCCATGGCCAGGCGGCAAGATCATGTTCGGGCAGATCATTCAGAAGGATCTCCCGGCTCAAGCAGCTCTGCGAGGCCAGCCAAGCGGCGTTCAATTTCGGCTCTGGCTGCGGCGAGGTCGAAGATACCGGATTGGCGGGTGGGGTCGTCGGCGTTTTCCGGGTCAAGAAGCTTCTCCAATTTTTGAAAGTCACGCAGCACACCGTCAAGCTTTGACAGACGGGCACGCAGATGGGTGGTGTCGGGGTTGGCGTCCCTTTCAGCCTCAAGCTCTTCGATATAGGCCTCTGTCGACCGCCGGGCGCGTTGAATTGAGCCATAGAGCGAGCGCATGCGATCCAGACGCGCCGCTTTGGTGCCGGGCATGTCATGGGGCAGTTCTCGGGGGAGTTGGGGGAACATCAGCAGCGCCTCTTTTTTGCGGGACCAAAAGAGAAACGGGAGGAGGATCGGTGCGGCCCGTCCGAGCGCTCCGCATCCCACCTCCGCGTTTTCCAGCTGCTGAAGGGAGAATACTGTTCAGAGGTTTAAAACCGCGCGAACACAGCGTGCGCCACCGGCGCAACGGGCCGATTTGTCATGAAAGCAACGGCCGCACTGGTGTCGGGCAAGCACAGAAAAAGGGGGGCCGCGCCCCCCTGATCCGATGTTTAGTTGTTGTTGCGGTCCGCTTCGATCTGGCGCCATTTGGCCACGTTGCGGTTGTGCTCTGCAAGCGTTTCCGCAAAGGCGTGTCCACCGGTGCCATCCGCCACGAAGAAGACGAACTGGCTGTCGTCGGGGTTCACCGCGGCAATCAGGCTCTTCAAGCCCGGGTTGGCAATCGGTGTCGGCGGCAGCCCTTCGATCACATAGGTGTTCCAAGGGGTTGCGCGGCGCAGTTCGCTTTGGCGCAGACCACGACCCAGCACGCCTTTGCCTTCGGTGACACCATAGATCACGGTGGGGTCCGTTTGCAGGCGCATGCCGCGGTTGAGGCGGTTGGTAAAGACCGAGGCCACCAGCCCACGTTCTTCAGCGAGGGCTGTTTCCTTTTCGATGATCGAGGCAAGGATCAGCATTTCCTCGGGGCTTTGTACAGCTGCATCCGGGCTGCGCGCGTCCCAAGCATCCGCGATCCGCTCTGCCTGGCGAGCCTGCATAGTGGTGAGGACCGACAGGCGGGTGTCGCCGGGGCGGACCTCGTAGCTGTCGGGTGCAAGGCTGCCTTCGGCCGGAAGATCCCCAGTGGCGCCGTCCAGCACATCCATGGATTTCAGCGCCTCGACCACCTGCCAGCTGGTCACACCTTCGGCCACGGCAATGCGGTAGCGGGTGTCGCTGTCACCGCGTTTTTCCGTGTAGGCGGCGGGCACATCGCCCTCTCCCACAATGAAATTTGCAGCTTCAACAAAAGAGTTGGTTGCCGGGTCCAGTTCACGCACCTGAGCGCGGGTGCGGGTCACACCAACGCGGTAGACGATTTCGGTCCCACAGGTCGAAGCACCGCCACGGGTGATCTGATCGACAATCCCCGCCATGGAGCTGCCCGGTTCCACGAGATAGCTGCCGGCTTTGAGGTCGCCTGCTTTTTCCGTGTATTTAACGCCCGCGCGGAAGATGGCGCCATTGGAAATCGCACCCTGATCTTCCAGGTTGCGGCTGACGCGGCTCATATTGGTGCCACGTTCCACCCGCAGGCAGATCGCCTCTGCAAGCGGTCCGTCACTGCGGTATTGAGACTGACCCCAAAGGATCAGCCCCGAAAAGAGAAAGGCCCCGACCACGAGAAAGGTCAGCATGTTCGAGGCCAAAGACCGCCACATCTCAGTCGACCTTGCCGAAGATTACAGAAGCGTTGGTGCCACCAAAGCCGAAGGAGTTCGACAGTGCGACGTCAACCTTGCGCGCGCGTTTGGCGTTGGGCGCCAGATCCACCGCGGTTTCAACCGCAGGATTGTCGAGGTTGATGGTCGGGGGCACTACCTGATCGCGGATCGCGAGGATCGAGAAGATTGCCTCGATCGCGCCAGCAGCGCCCAA
>SPLB01000296.1 GCA_004566265.1 Paracoccaceae bacterium
GCGCGTTTGGCGTTGGGCGCCAGATCCACCGCGGTTTCAACTGCAGGATTGTCGAGGTTGATGGTCGGGGGCACTACCTGATCGCGGATCGCGAGGATTGAGAAGATTGCCTCGATCGCGCCAGCAGCGCCCAACAGGTGGCCGGTTGCAGATTTGGTCGAGGACATGGTCACATTGCTGGCGTGATCGCCCAACAGACGCTCAACAGCACCGAGTTCAATGGTGTCGGCCATGGTGGAGGTGCCATGCGCGTTGATGTAGTCAATCGCGGATGCCTCAAGCCCTGCGTTCTTCAGCGCCGCTTTCATCGAGCGTTCGCCGCCTTCGCCGTCCTCGGAGGGCGCGGTAATGTGGTAGGCGTCGCCCGACAAACCGTAGCCGAGAACCTCGGCATAGATCTTTGCACCGCGCGCCTTGGCGTGTTCGTAGTCTTCAAGCACCACAACACCTGCGCCCTCGCCCATCACAAAGCCATCGCGGTCTGCGTCATAGGGGCGGCTGGCGGCCTTCGGGTCGTCGGCGCGTTTGGTAGAGAGCGCTTTACAGGCGTTAAAGCCTGCAATGCCAATCTCGCAGATTGCAGATTCTGCGCCGCCTGCAATCATCACATCAGCGTCGCCAGATTTGATCAGACGGGCCGCATCGCCAATGGCATGGGCACCCGTAGAGCACGCGGTCACAACCGAGTGGTTTGGCCCCTTGAAGCCATAACGGATCGACACCTGGCCAGAGATCAGATTGATCAGCGCACCGGGAATAAAGAAGGGCGACACGCGGCGCGGGCCTTTTTCCTTCATCATCACGGCTGTGTCTGCAATGGAGCTCAGCCCGCCAATGCCAGAACCAAGCATCACGCCGGTGCGCTCGCGGCTTTCGGTGTCTTCGGGCATCCAGCCAGCGTCCTTCACCGCCTGATCGGCAGCCGCCATGCCATAGAGGATGAAGTCATCGACCTTTTTCTGGTCTTTCCTGGCCATCCAGTCATCGGGATTGAAAGTGCCATCGGTTCCGTCGCCGCGCTTGACTTCGCATGCGTAGGTGGTGGCAACGCCGCTTGCTTCGGCATCAAAGCGCGTGATCGGGCCAGCACCGGACTCACCGTCCAGAAGGCGGGACCAGCTGTCCTCTACCCCGGTGGCCAGCGGGGTCACGAGGCCCAGACCGGTAACAACTACTCGACGCATGTTTCTGCTCTCCTTAGCCTTTGGCAATTCATCTGTCCAAATAGCTTGGAAAGGGCTCCGGGTTCAAGTCCGGGTTCGCTGACAGTGGGATTTCACACGGTGACGATGCAGATCTTCGACCCCGTGCGTGCCACATGCGCGGACTGGAGTGCGGCGTGGACGAGGAACAGTTGTCAAGATATCTGATGGTGCAGAAGAGGCCGCGCCTGGTGTCGCGCGGCCAGCTGTCAGAGGGCCATTGGCCTGAGTATGGAACTCCGCCCGCCGGGTCGCGCCGTCGGATCGAAGGATTGCGTAAAGTCAGAGAAATTCCGCCACCGGTTCGGCCTCTGCTTTGGCAAGTTCAAGCGCCTCTGAGACAGACGTGGTTTTGCGGAACAGAGCGCGGCCAACCAGCGCGCCTTCGATATTGGGGATATATTTCAGTCGCGAAATGTCATCGCCTTTGCGCACCACACCAGATGCGGTGACCGGCCAGCGGCATTCGGCCGCAAGGTTGGAAATGAGCCCCAGCTGGGCGTCAACATCACTCATACCGCTGTCAATGTCGGTGACAATCACACCGGCAAGCGGCGCGTCATCAAAGGCCTTGATAAAGCGCTCCGGCGCCATCGCGCCGGCCTTGCGCCAGCCTTCGGTCATCACCTGGCCCTGCCACACGTCCACAGATAGGACAATTTGGTCAGGGTGCAGTTTGGCAAGTTCGGACACCAACGCGGGATCATAAGCCGCAAGCGTGCCGACAACAATGCGCCCAGCTCCAAGGTCAATCCAATGTTCAATGGTATCACGTGACCGCATCCCACCGCCAAGCTGCACGGGAACCCCGGCCTGTCGAATTATATCTTCCACAAGGCTGCTGTTTTTGCTATCGCCCTGCACCGCATTAAAATCAGTGAGGTGCATCCATTCTGCGCCTTCTTCGGCCCAAGAACGGGCTGTCTGAATCGGATCTACATGCCAGATTTGCGGAGCATCAAGGTTGCCCTTGTCCAGCGTCACACAGTGCCCATCCAGGAGTTCCATTGTCGGATAGATCATCATAGGGTCTTTCCTCCTTCTGGTTGTAGGGTCAGCCTAGCACAGCGGAAGAATAAAGAAACAAAAAGCGGCGCTCTCCGGATGGAAAGCGCCGCTTCAAGCGGATCACCGCTAAAAACTTAAGACTGTTCGTCGGAGATGTATTTCACTGCGTCGCCGAAAGTCTGGATGGTCTCGGCTGCATCATCGGGGATTTCGATGCCGAACTCTTCTTCAAACGCCATGACCAGCTCAACGGTGTCGAGGCTGTCCGCGCCCAGATCGTCGATGAAGGAGGCGCTTTCGGTCACCTTTTCTTCCTCAACACCCAGGTGCTCAACAACGATCTTTTTAACGCGGTCTGCGATGTCGCTCATATCTCTTCCTCGTTTTTCAGGGCCACTGCCCGTTTTTGCCCTTGCCCGCGCGGGGTAGGATGGTTGTGCAGCCACAAACTGCGGCGGCGGTCGGTCCCCGCGCGATACGGGGGTGTTCGTGTGCGTAAGCAGATCTGTTCACGCGACAGCAAAGATGAGGGGCCTATAGCACGTTCGCAAGCTTACGCAAATATTTTCCATACGGTTAAGGTCGTCGCCCGCAACCTCGCATCTGAGCGGCAGGTGTCTTTGCCGGCACAATGCGCTGCTGTGTCGAAAGCAGCCCCCTGCACTGCCACGCAAACTGCCAAAAAACCAAGGGTTAAAGCGGAAAAAGAGAAAGGCTGTCTTTTGCGCGCGGCAGAGTGTTACCGCATCAACCCCGGCGCCAGCCCCCCTTATCAGATCATGACCATGCCGCCGTTGACGTGCAGGGTTGTGCCAGTCACATACGCGGCCTCATGGGATGCCAGATAAAGCACCGCAGCGGCGATTTCCTGCGAATCCCCCATACGGCCCGCAGGGATCTGAGACAGAATGCCTTCTTTCTGTTTGTCATTGAGCTTTTCGGTCATCGCCGTGGCGATAAAGCCCGGCGCCACAGCATTGACGGTGATGCCACGGTTTGCAACTTCATAGGCCAACGATTTGGACATGCCGATCATTCCGGCCTTAGAGGCCGCATAATTGCCCTGACCCGGATTCCCAGTTGCACCGACCACAGAGGAAATGTTTACAATTCGGCCCCACCTGGACTTCATCATACCCCGCAACACACCGCGACACAGACGCATGGTTGAGGTCAGGTTGATGTCCAAAACGCTCTGCCATTCTTCGTCTTTCATGCGCATGAAGAGATTGTCTTTGGTGATGCCTGCGTTGTTTATGAGGATATCAA
>SPLB01000009.1 GCA_004566265.1 Paracoccaceae bacterium
AACGATGGGGCGCAGGACACAACCTTCGAGGTCAACCTGCGCTACGTCCCTGGTATTGGTGCTGTGAATGGCGGTGCGATTTTGATTTGCTTCGAGGACATCACTGAACGCGAGCAGGCCAGTTTGATGCGCCGGGATTTCGTTGCCAATGTCAGCCACGAGTTGCGTACCCCGCTGACGGCACTTATGGGCTTTATTGAAACCCTGCGTGGTCCGGCACGCGAAGATGCCGATGCGCGCGACCGCTTTCTGACCATTATGGAAGGTGAGGCGAACCGGATGAACCGTCTGGTCGGCGACCTTTTGTCCCTGAACCGGGTCGAAAGCGAAGAACGCGTTCGCCCCAGAAAACGAATTG
The DNA here is from genome assembly GCA_004566265.1 of Paracoccaceae bacterium. GTDB lineage: Bacteria > Pseudomonadota > Alphaproteobacteria > Rhodobacterales > Rhodobacteraceae > Epibacterium. The sequence goes on from SPLB01000009.1 coordinate 359, forward strand.
ATCTGACGACGCAGCTTGAATCGACGATCAAATCACTTGGTCTGCTTGCCGAAAATGGTGGTGTGCAACTGCATCTGGAGACGCCTGACGAACCCGTCGAGATCCCGGCCGACCCCGATCAGATCCAACAGGTCTTCGCAAACCTAATCGTAAACGCCGTTAAATACGGTGGAACAGAAGCGCGCGTGGTCGTGACCAAAGTCGACCGGGACCGCGCCTTACGCGCGCCAGCGGTGCGCATTCAGGTCATTGACAACGGCCCGGGAATTGATTCCGTTCATCTGCCGCGCCTCACCGAACGATTTTACCGCGTTGACAACCACCGCTCCCGCGAGATGGGCGGAACCGGCCTTGGCCTTGCGATCGTAAAACACATTGTAAGTCGTCACAGGGGCCGACTACGCGCGGAAAGCGAGTTGGGAAATGGCACGGTTTTCACTGTTATTCTCCCACGGTGACAGCGCGCTCCTGTGCTCAAAGCCCTTTTTTCAGAGCCAGCATTTATTCGGTCGGGTCTACTCGAACCCTGCTGCGTAAAAATTTTTTGGGAACGTCAAAGACCGTCAGATTTTATCGATGCATTCCCCCCAGCTCTCGGTGCTGTGGCGACGAAAAAAAGGACATCAAAACCAAAGAAAGGCTTGGGTTGTCATGTGTTCGTTACAATCCTGTCACAAAAGGCTCATGCGAAGCTTCTAGGAGGGTTCGCAAGATCATCTTGGGGGTGATCGTAAAATCTTAATCTCATGGAGACGTTGATGTCCTTTGTGAAACTCACCGCATCTACCCTGGCAATCGCTGCCGTATCCGCAACCGCAGCTGCTGCACGTGATCAGGTGCAGGTTGCTGGTTCTTCGACCGTTCTGCCATATGCTTCCATTGTTGCAGAAGCGTTTGGCGAAAACTTCGACTTCCCGACCCCGGTTGTTGAATCCGGTGGTTCTTCCGCTGGCCTGAAGCGCTTCTGCGAAGGCGTTGGCGAGAACACCATCGACGTTGCAAACGCGTCCCGCAAGATCAAAGAGAAAGAAATCAAAGCCTGTGCAGAAGCTGGCGTGACCGACATCATCGAAGTCCGCATCGGCTATGACGGCATCGTGTTCGCATCCGACATTAACGGTAACGGTTTCGAATACACTCCGACCGATTGGTTCCTGGCTCTGTCCGACAAGGTCGTCGTTGACGGCGCGCTGGTTGAAAACACCAACAAAACCTGGGCCGACGTAAACGCAGCCTTCCCGGCACAAGCGATCCAAGCCTTCATCCCGGGCACCAAGCACGGCACCCGCGAAGTTTTCGAAGACAAAGTGATCCTGGCTGGCTGTGAAGCAACTGGCGTATTCGATCTGCACCTTGCCGCAGCTGAAGGCGACACCGACAAAGCCAAGCACAAAGCAGCAGAAAAAGCCTGTATCGCCCTGCGCACCGACGGCCTTTCGGTCGACATCGACGGCGACTACACTGAGACCCTGGCGCGTATCGAGTCGAACCGTGATGGCATCGGCGTCTTTGGTCTGGCGTTCTACGAGAACAACACCGACAAGCTGCAAGTTGCAACCATGTCTGGCATCGTTCCGTCCACCGAGTCTATTGCAACTGGTGAATACCCAGTCTCTCGCCCGCTGTATTTCTACGTAAAGAAGGCTCACATTGGCGTGATCCCCGGCCTGAAGGAATACGCAGAATTCTTCGTGTCTGACGAAGTTGCTGGCACAGACGGCCCGCTGTCCGAATACGGCTTGGTTTCTGATCCTGAGCTGTCCGAAACTCAGGAAGCCGTTTCTTCCGAAACTATCATGGGCGGCAACTCCTAAGTTCCCCGTGTTCGGTTGAATTCGCTGGCCGGGGTGGTTGCTCTACCCCGGCCTTTCGTTTCCCCCACCCCTGCAATTTCGCTTGGAACGGAGCACTTTATGCCTGTCTTTTGGCTCGTTCTTATACTGCTGGCACTGTCTGTCGCCGGCTTCTTTCTCGGTCGACAAAGAGCGCTTGCCTCTGTTGGCGGGAACTCGAAAAATCTTCATTCGCTGCCCAATTATTATGGGCATAATGTGGCCTTGTCCGGCCTGGTCCCGGCACTGGGCATTCTGGTCATTTGGCTTCTGGCGCAGCCTTTCTTTATCGATGGCCGTGTCTCTGGATTGATCCCCGACAGTGTGATCCCGGAAAGCAGCAGTCGCGGTTTGGTGATGAGCGACGTTCGTCGGGTCGCTGAAGGATTGGACATTGTAGTAGCGTCAGGTGGCATGACACCGGCAGAGGTCCGCGCTCTGGATGCTGAAACCACAGATGTGCGCGCAGAACTCGGCAAACTTGGCGTTGCACTGGGATCTGATGTTCGCCCTGAAGTGCTGAACGCAGCGCAAGCCTATCGAAGCTTAAGCAGCACTGGCAAAACCGCGATGACGTTTGTTGTGGCGTTGGTTGCGGCTCTTGGCTTTGCCTATGCCTATTCGAAAACCCACAAAGATTTCCGCGCGCGCAATGTGGTGGAGCAGGGGGTCTTGGGTCTGTTGATCTTCGCTGCGTCGCTCGCGATTTTGACGACCGTTGGCATCGTCCTTTCGATGTTCTTCGAGACCATCAATTTCTTTGGTCTGCACAATTGGACGGATTTCTTCTTTGGGGCGACCTGGGCGCCAAACTTCCGTGGCGACTCCGAACTTTCCATCCTGCCGCTAATATGGGGCACGCTCTATATCTCAGTGATCGCCCTTTTGGTTGCGGTCCCGATCGGATTGTTTGCAGCGATCTACCTGTCCGAATACGCCAATAATGCGGTGCGGTCTTTTGCAAAGCCTCTGCTTGAAATCCTCGCGGGCATCCCGACAATTGTTTACGGTTTGTTTGCCTTGTTAACCGTTGGCCCCATGCTTGTGCGCTTCTTTGGCCAGGGCGACAATGGCATCCTCGGCGTTGAGTGGATGGCCGGCGCAACCTCTGTGCTGACGGCTGGCGTTGTGATGGGCATCATGCTGATCCCGTTTGTGTCTTCTCTGTCCGATGACATTATCAACGCGGTTCCGCAGGCGATGCGCGACGGCTCGCTTGGCCTCGGTGCGACCAAATCTGAAACCATTCGCCAGGTGGTTGTTCCGGCCGCGCTGCCAGGGATTGTTGGCGCGGTTCTGTTGGCCGCCTCCCGCGCGATTGGGGAAACCATGATTGTTGTAATGGGGGCAGGGGCGATTGCGAAGTTCTCCGTCAACCCGCTGGAATCCATGACCACCATCACCACCCGCATTGTCAGCCAATTGACCGGTGACACCGACTTTGCCAGCCCCGAGACGCTGGTGGCCTTCGCTCTTGGTCTGACCCTCTTTGTGATTACCCTGGGCCTCAATGTGCTCGCGCTCGCAATCGTGCGCAAATACCGGGAGCAGTACGACTAATGTCCGAGAATACTCAAAACACTTCGCGCTATGGCGGTTCCTTGCTAAAGCAATCCGACCGCACCAGGCGCCGCAATGCCGCAGAAAAACGCTTCCGTGCCTATGGCATTGGCGCCATTGGAATTGGCCTGCTGATGCTGTTTGTTCTGGTTTTCAACATCGTCTCTAAAGGCACCGGTGCTTTCCAGCAGACGTTTGTTACGCTGGATGTTGAGCTTTTGGAAAGCAAGCTCGACAAAAATGGCAACCGTGATCTTGCGGACATCAAGAAGGTCACCACTTTTGGCTATTCGCCAATCATCCGCAAAGCGGTTGAGACAAAAGTCGCAAGTCTTGGCATCGAGACAAACCTCAAAACCAAGGCGATGGCGGGCATTCTGTCCAAAGACGCAGCTGCGCAGCTTCGCGAGTATGTTGTTGCCAACCCGGACCAGATTGGGGAGACGGTTGAATTCCGCTTCCTCGCACAATCCCGTGTGGATGGCTATCTCAAGGGCCGCGTGATCCGTGCAAACATTGCAAACGACAAAAACATCTCTCCAGAGCAACTTGACCTGGTTGATGCGCTTGTTGCATCCGGCGTGATCGTCAAAACCTTTAACTTGGATTTTATTCTGGGTGCCGACGCCTCAGACGCTCGCCCCGAAGCGGCCGGTATCGGTGTGTCAATGATGGGCTCGCTGTTCATGATGCTGGTGGTTCTGGCGCTGGCACTGCCAATTGGCGTGGCTGCTTCGATCTACCTGGAAGAGTTCGCACCGCAAAACTGGCTCACTGATATCATTGAAGTGAACATTTCCAACCTCGCGGCGGTTCCATCCATCGTGTTCGGTATTTTGGGCCTCGCCGTGTTCATCAATTACATGCACCTGCCGACGTCTGCACCGCTCGTTGGGGGATTGGTTCTGACACTGATGACTCTGCCGACCATCATCATCTCCACACGCGCTTCGCTAAAGTCGGTTCCGCCGTCGATCCGCGCCGCGGCTCTGGGGGTTGGGGCTTCCAAAATGCAATCGGTGTTCCACCATGTGCTGCCGCTGGCCGCACCTGGGATCCTGACCGGTACGATCATTGGTCTGGCTCAGGCGCTCGGTGAGACCGCACCGCTCTTGCTGATCGGCATGGTAGGTTTTATCGCCTCCAACCCGCCTTCCGGGATTGCAGAAGGCCTGCTGTCGCCCAACTCTGCGATGCCTGCACAAATCTTCGAATGGGCAAAACGTGCTGACCCCGCATTCTATGAACGCGCCTGGGGCGGCATTATCATCCTCTTGATCTTCCTCGTAACGATGAACACTGTGGCCGTGATCCTTCGCCGCCGCTTCGAACGCCGCTGGTAAGAAGGAACACTGACATGAATGACATGACCGTAATGGATAAAACCATGGAAAAGCAGAAAACAAAGATCGCAGCCAATGGCGTGAACGTCCACTATGGCGAGTCCCATGCGATCAAAGACGTCAACGTAGAGATCGAAGACAAGACTGTTACCGCTTTTATCGGCCCGTCCGGCTGTGGTAAGTCCACCTTCCTGCGCTGTCTGAACCGCATGAACGACACCATCGATATCTGTAAAGTCACCGGCGACATCTTGCTCGATGGCGAAGATATCTATGACAAGCGCGTCGACCCTGTGCAATTGCGCGCAAAAGTGGGTATGGTGTTCCAGAAGCCGAACCCTTTCCCCAAATCAATCTATGACAACGTGGCCTATGGCCCGCGCATCCACGGCCTCGCCAAGAACAAAGCGGAGCTGGACGAGATCGTTGAAAAGTCTCTGCGCCGCGGCGCAATCTGGGACGAGGTGAAGGACCGTCTGGACAAGCCGGGCACGGGTCTCTCCGGAGGGCAGCAACAACGTCTGTGCATTGCACGCGCCGTTGCGACCGAACCAGAAGTTCTGCTGATGGACGAGCCGTGCTCTGCGCTGGACCCGATTGCAACCGCACAGGTTGAGGAGCTGATTGACGAACTGCGGAGCCGGTATTCGGTTGTGATCGTCACACACTCCATGCAGCAGGCTGCACGTGTCAGTCAGAAAACCGCTTTCTTCCACTTGGGCAACCTTGTGGAGTTTGGTGCCACCGGTCAGATCTTCACCAACCCTGAAGACCCGCGCACCGAGAGCTACATCACCGGCCGTATTGGTTAAGAGACAAACGGGATTTCCCATGATAGACCAACACATTGCATCTGTATTTGACCGTGATCTTGAGGCCCTCCAAGCCCAAATCATGAAAATGGGCGGCCTCGTCGAAGAGTCCATCCGCCTTGGCGCAAAAGCGCTTGAGACCCGCGATGAAGATCTTGCCTTTAAGGTACGTCAAAGCGACAAAGCCATCGATGGTCTGGAAGAGCTGATCAACGAAGAGGCCGCGCGGGTGATTGCCCTGCGCGCGCCCACCGCAAGTGATCTGCGTGTCGTTTTGTCGGTGATGAAAATCGCCGGCAACCTCGAACGGATCGGCGATCATGCCAAGAATATGGCAAAAAGAACGCCAATTCTGACCCAGGGTCCGAATATTGCAGACGGCACCGCTGCGCTGCGCCGTATGGCGCGAGAAGTGGAACTGATGCTGAAGGACGCACTGGATTGCTATATTCAGCGCGATGAGGAACTGGCAAGAGACATCATCGCGCGCGATGAAGAGATCGACCAGATGTACAACGCGTTGTTCCGCGAATTCCTGACCCACATGATGGAAGACCCGCGCAATATCTCGACTTGTATGCACTTGCATTTCATTGCCAAAAATACTGAGCGTATGGGCGATCACGTGACCTCGATCGCGGAACAGGTGGTCTATCTGGTCACAGGTCAGAAGCCGGAAGATGATCGTACCAAGGCCGATGTCACATCGACCAAACAGCAAGAGGTGTAAGCCATGAGTGCCGATCAACCCGCTGTCCTAGTGGTCGAAGATGAATTGGCACAACGCGAGGTCCTCGCCTATAACCTGGAAGCCGATGGCTTCCGGGTGATCAAAGCGGAGAATGGTGAGGAAGCGCTGCTTCTTGTAAACGAAGACACGCCGGACATCATTGTGTTGGATTGGATGATGCCCAATCTCAGCGGCATAGAAGTCTGTCGCCGCCTCAAATCAAAATCTGATACCCGCAATATCCCGGTAATTATGCTGTCCGCTCGCTCGGAAGAAGTGGACAAGGTGCGTGGTTTGGAAACTGGTGCGGACGATTATGTGGTGAAGCCGTATTCTGTCGTAGAGTTGATGGCGCGCGTACGAGCACAGCTTCGACGTGTGCGTCCCGCGACAGTTGGGATGCGGTTGGAGTTTGAAGATATTGTGCTGGACGCTGAAACCCATAAGGTTTCACGCAGCGAGCACCCGTTGAAACTCGGGCCGACAGAATTTCGGCTTCTGTCGACGTTCATGGAAAAACCTGGCCGAGTCTGGACCCGCGAACAGCTTCTGGACCGCGTCTGGGGGCGCGACATTTATGTCGATACCCGCACTGTGGATGTTCACATCGGACGCTTGCGTAAGGCCCTGACACAACACGGTGGTGAAGATCCCGTCCGCACAGTGCGCGGCGCCGGATACGCTTTGGGCTAAGTTGCGTGAAGGGTTTAACTCCAACCAATCCGTCCGCATTTTACAACGAAGGTTGTGCCTGCTTTGGTGCAGAGCGCCAAAATTAAAGAGGAATCAACGCGTAGGAAGGCTTACTCTTTAGGGT
>SPLB01000297.1 GCA_004566265.1 Paracoccaceae bacterium
CTGACGGTTCAGGAAATGGTTGTCTTTGAAGTTGATGAAGAACTGAGAGTTCGCGGAATTCGGGTTGGCAGAGCGCGCCGCGCCAAGGGTACCACGGTCGTGGGGCAGGCCCGAAAATTCAGCAGGCAGGTCCTTTTTGTCAGAGCCACCGGTGCCCGCCATGCGGATGTTGAACCCGTCTTCCATGTCGCCGTGCTGCACGTCACCGGTCTGCGCCATGAAACCGTCGATCACGCGGTGGAAAGCCACATTGTCGTACTGGCCTTCACGGGCAAGCTCTTTCATCCGATCACAGTGCATCGGCGCCACGTCGGGCAGCAACTCGATGACGACATTGCCGTCCTTCAGTTCAACGATAATGGTGTTTTCGGGATCCTTGATCTCGGCCATAGGGCCCTCCTGTCATTAGATATTGGCCAGATACCTAAGATGGATAGGCCAGATTGCCAAGCACAGATCGCCACATTGCCATTGACCTGAGGTCCAAAACAGCCGAGACAACGCGTGTTCGTTTCTGCGACTGCACAAGTGGCAGCACCCACAAGGAGTTTCGCAATGAGCTGGAAGACACTCGACGATATGGAATTGGCAGGCAAAACGGTCCTGACGCGCGTCGATATTAACGTTCCAATGGAAGATGGCCGCGTCACCGATGACACCCGCATCCAGCGCATTGTGCCCACCATCAAGGATATTCTGGCCCAAGGTGGCAAGCCGGTGCTGCTGGCCCACTTTGGCCGCCCCAAAGGCAAAGTCGTCGCTGACATGTCGCTGCAACCGCTGGTGCCTGCGCTCGAAGCCGCGCTTGATGCGCCCGTGGTCTTTGTCGCTGATTGTCGTGGTCCGGCCGCTGAAGCCGCTGTTGCCGCCCTGCCCGAAGGCTCCGTCCTCTTGGCCGAAAACACCCGCTTCCACGCCGGCGAGGAGAAAAACGACGACGCGCTCGCCACCGAGATGGCGGCGTTGGGGGACATCTACTGCAACGATGCCTTCTCGGCCGCGCACCGCGCCCATGCCTCAACAGAAGCTCTGGCCCAAAAACTGCCCGCTTGCGCAGGCCGCTTGATGCAGGCGGAGCTTTCCGCGCTGGACAGCGCACTGGGCGAACCCAAACGCCCTGTGGTTGCGGTTGTCGGCGGAGCCAAAGTTTCCACCAAACTGGACCTGCTGGGCAATTTGGTCGGCAAAGTCGACCGTTTGGTGATCGGCGGCGGCATGGCCAACACGTTCCTCGCAGCCCAAGGCATCGATGTGGGCAAATCGCTCTGTGAACACGACATGGCCGACACCGCGCGCGAGATCATGGGCAAGGCCGACGCCGCAGGCTGCAAGATCATCCTGCCGTCGGATGTGGTTGTGGCGCGCGAATTCAAAGCTGGTGCCGACAATGAAACCGTGGCCAAGGACGCCTGCCCGGCGGACGCAATGATCCTCGACGCGGGCCCCGCGACCGTCGCCATCGTGGCCGAGACGCTCGCCGAGTGCAAAACCCTGATCTGGAACGGCCCGATGGGCGCGTTTGAGATCACGCCCTTCGATGCCGCCACCAATGCAGCAGCACGAAAAGCGGCTGAGCTGACGAAAGCGGGCGCCCTGATTTCCGTGGCCGGTGGCGGTGACACCGTTGCCGCCCTCAATCAGGCAGGCGCGGCCGAGGCCTTCACCTATATCTCCACCGCCGGTGGCGCGTTCCTTGAATGGATGGAAGGCAAAGAACTTCCGGGTGTTGCGGCCCTTCAAGGCTAAGCGCGCTTTGCGCATCGCCAGTCTGAAGCCATGAACAAAACTAAAACGCCCGCCACGCAGGTCCATCCGTGTCGGGCGGCCTTGCCGCGCCGGAAGCGTAAAGGTTAAAATTTCGTTATCATTGGAAATTTTCCATGGCTGTTCCTGCAATTAAACACAGGCGCAAGACACGTTTTACTATACCCTCCGCGCTGTTGCTGTGGCATTCTATTAACAGAAGCCGAACAAATCGGCTCGCTTGAAAAATGAGCAGAGTTTAACCCCGCCCAGAAGTGACGCCTCTTTTGGCACGCAACTTCGACGGCAAACACAGGCATCTTGCACGTGACCCGCAGCACCACACCGTCCCTTGGTACGATCTTGTTCTTTGCAAGTGCGTTCCTGCTCAGCGCTTATTTTACCTTTGCCGCCGTTCAGGGCGACTTTGGTTTGTTCCGGCGGGTCGAGATTCAGGCCGAAGCGGACCTTCTGATGGCCGACCTGCAACGCCTACGGAACGAGATCGCAGAAATGGAAAACCTGACCCATCGTCTCTCGGACAGCTACCTCGATCTTGACCTTCTGGATGAACAGGCAAGATCTGTTCTGGGCCTTGCCCGGGCGGATGAAATCGTGATTCACTGAAGCTTCATCCCCAACCCTCTTTTTGCGCCGCAAGTGGGTGTTTTTCACGCGCAGTTTGTGGCGGGCTCAACCCTGCGTCACATAAGGTCTCGCCAGAGGCGCGAAAATGATTTAGAAGATAGTTTAACACTAAACTATTTGGCCTAAAGGGGGAGCCCGCCGCTATGGCTACGAAGAAAAGCGCTCAGAAACCAAATGTTTCTGCGGAGGAACTCAAAGAGTACTACCGCGAAATGCTTCTTATCCGCCGATTCGAGGAAAAAGCCGGCCAACTCTACGGAATGGGTCTGATTGGCGGTTTCTGCCACCTGTACATCGGTCAAGAAGCTGTTGTTGTCGGCCTTGAAGCCGCAGCAGACGACGGCGACAAACGCGTCACCTCCTACCGCGACCACGGCCATATGCTGGCCTGCGGCATGGACCCCAATGGCGTCATGGCCGAGCTCACCGGTCGGGAAGGCGGCCTGTCCAAGGGCAAAGGTGGCTCGATGCACATGTTCTCCAAGGAGAAGCATTTCTACGGTGGTCACGGCATCGTTGGCGCGCAGGTGCCATTGGGTGCGGGTCTGGCGTTCTCTGACAAATATAAAGGCAACGATCGTGTGACCTTTGCCTATTTTGGTGACGGTGCGGCCAACCAGGGTCAGGTCTACGAGACCTATAATATGGCTCAGCTCTGGGAACTTCCGGTTGTCTTCGTGATCGAAAACAACCAATACGCCATGGGCACTTCGGTGTCCCGGTCTACCAAATCCCCGGCGCTGTGGAAGCGCGGCGAGGCCTACGGCATCGCAGGCGAAGAAGTGGATGGAATGAACGTGTTGTCCGTCAAGGAAGCAGGCGAACGCGCCGTGGCCCACTGCCGCGCAGGCAAAGGCCCCTACATCCTTGAGGTCAAGACATACCGCTACCGTGGCCACTCCATGTCTGACCCGGCGAAATACAGAACCCGTGATGAAGTGCAGAAAATGCGCGACGAACGGGATCCGATCGAACAGGTCCGTGATATGCTGCTGACCGGCAAACACGCCTCGGAAGAGGATCTCAAAGCGATCGACAAAGAGATAAAAGAGATCGTCAACGAGAGCGCCGAGTTCGCCAAAACCAGCCCGGAACCAGCTCTGGAAGAGCTGTGGACCGATATCTACGCCTGATCTGACAAGGGAATAGCAAGACAATGGCAACTGAAATCCTGATGCCCGCCCTGTCCCCCACTATGGAGGAAGGCACCCTGGCCAAATGGCTGGTGAAAGAAGGCGACACCATCAACTCCGGCGACATTATGGCCGAGATTGAAACCGACAAAGCCACCATGGAATTCGAAGCCGTGGACGAAGGCATCGTCGGCGCCATCCTGATCGCCGAAGGCACCGAAGGTGTCAAAGTGAACACGCCGATCGCCGTGCTGGTCGAAGACGGCGAAACCTATGACGCCTCTGCCGCGCCTGCCGCAGCGGAGGAAGCGCCGGTCGCCGGGGCACCTGCGGCGCCCACAGCGCCCGCCGCTGCTGCCGCCGCTCCGGAGACGCCAGTGGTGGACGAAAGCCCCGACTTCCCCGCAGGAACCGACATGGTGACCATGACCGTGCGCGAAGCGCTGCGCGATGCCATGGCGGAAGAAATGCGTTCCGATGAAGACGTGTTCCTGATGGGCGAAGAAGTGGCCGAATACCAGGGCGCTTACAAAGTGTCCCAGGGCCTTCTGGACGAGTTCGGCGCGAAGCGTGTGATCGACACCCCGATCACCGAGCACGGGTTTGCCGGCATCGCAACCGGTGCAGCCTTTGGCGGTCTGCGCCCGATTGTGGAGTTTATGACCTTCAACTTCGCCATGCAGGCCATCGACCACCTGATCAACTCTGCGGCCAAGACGCTCTATATGTCCGGCGGTCAGATGGGCGCGCCTATGGTCTTCCGTGGCCCGAACGGTGCCGCCGCCCGCGTGGGCGCCCAGCACTCTCAGGACTACGCCGCCTGGTACATGCAGATCCCCGGCCTCAAGGTTGTGATGCCCTACTCCGCGGCGGATGCCAAAGGTCTGATGAAGACCGCGATTCGCGACAACAACCCGGTGATCTTCCTGGAAAACGAAATCATGTACGGCAAATCCTTCGATGTGCCGAAACTGGATGATTTCACCATTCCCTTTGGCAAGGCCAAGATTTGGCGCGCCGGTGAGGATGTCACCATTGTCTCCTTCGGCATTGGCATGACCTACGCGCTGGAAGCGGCAGAAAAACTGGCCGCTGAAGGCATCAGCGCCGAGGTCATCGACCTGCGCACCCTGCGCCCTATGGACCTGCCGACAGTGATCAAATCGGTGATGAAGACCAACCGTCTGGTCACCGTGGAAGAAGGCTGGCCGCAAGGCTCTGTCGGCTCCTACATCGCGTCCGAGGTCATGCAACAGGCGTTTGACTATCTCGATGCACCAGTGGTGACCTGCACCGGCAAGGACGTCCCGATGCCTTATGCTGCGAACCTCGAAAAACACGCGCTGATCACCACCGACGAGGTGATCGCCGCAGTGAAACAAGTGACCTACCGGTAAGGAAGCGACCTGATGCCCATAGAAGTCCTCATGCCCGCCCTCTCGCCCACGATGGAAGAGGGAACCCTTGCCAAATGGCTCGTCAAAGAAGGCGACACTGTCTCTTCAGGCGACCTGATCGCAGAGATCGAAACCGACAAAGCCACCATGGAATTCGAAGCCGTGGATGAAGGCGTTGTGGGCAAGATCCTCGTCGCCGAAGGCGCGGAGGGGGTGAAAGTCAACACCCTGATCGCGGTCCTGCTGGAAGACGGCGAAAGTGCGGACAGCATTGCCACCGGCGCGACCGCGGCGCCTGCCGCAGCTGGGGCTGAAGCGGCCCCCGCGGCCGTTGAAGCTCCCGCTTCCACCCCTGCGGCAGCGCCTGCGCCTGCCGCACCGGCAGCAGCCGACGTCTCCCGCATCTTTGCCTCCCCCCTCGCCCGTCGCATTGCGGCACAGAAGGGTCTGGACCTGTCCGCGATCAAGGGCTCCGGCCCCAAGGGTCGAATCATCAAAGTCGATGTGGAAAACGCCACTGCTGCCCCGAAGGAGGCTCCGAAAGCCGTCGCCGCTGCCCCCGCAGCAGCAGCTGCTGCGCCCTCTGGCCCCACCGCCGATATGGTTGCCAAGATGTACGAAGGTCGCGCGTATGAAGAGGTCTCCCTCGACGGTATGCGCAAGACCATCGCAGCGCGCCTGTCGGAAGCCAAACAGACCATCCCGCATTTCTACCTGCGCCGCGACATTAAGCTCGACGCGCTGCTGAAGTTCCGCGCGCAGCTGAACAAACAGCTCGAAGGCCGCGGTGTGAAGCTCTCGGTCAATGACTTCATCATCAAAGCCGTGGCGCTCGCGCTGCAATCCGTGCCGGATGCAAATGCCGTCTGGGCCGGTGATCGCGTGCTGAAAATGAAAGCCTCCGACGTGGCCGTTGCGGTCGCCATCGAGGGCGGTCTGTTCACACCGGTTCTGCAGGATGCGGACATGAAGTCCCTCTCCAGCCTCTCGACCGAGATGAAAGATCTGGCCAAACGCGCCCGCGACCGCAAGCTTGCGCCGCATGAATATCAGGGCGGTGCTTTCGCGATCTCCAACCTCGGCATGTTCGGCATCGACAATTTCGACGCCATTGTGAACCCGCCGCATGCGGGCATCCTGGCCGTCGGCTCCGGCGTCAAAAAGCCGGTTGTGGGCGAAGATGGCGAACTGACCGTCGCCACCGTGATGAGCGTCACCATGTCCGTGGATCACCGCGTCATCGACGGCGCGCTAGGGGCGGATTTGCTCAAGGCCATCGTCGAAAACCTCGAAAACCCAATGGTCATGCTAGCCTGATTGGGCATCGTTTCTTAGGATCCACCCTCTAAGAAGGCCGGGGCATCCCCCCGGCCTTTTTTGTTGCCTTGACGAAAGGCGGCAGCGA
>SPLB01000298.1 GCA_004566265.1 Paracoccaceae bacterium
ATTGCCGCCCCAGAGACCAGCCGCAGCAGACCAAAGTCGACCGCCCCTATATGACCGCCGCCAATGGCCCAGCGCCCCAACACCGAATTGGCTGCAAAGGCCAGCATCACCAGCATTGTCAGAAAAAACAGTCGCATCTTCGGGCGCTCCGGACCTGCCTCAAACCCCGTCACGACAATCAGCCGAACCGCCCCCTGTCAAGCCCGACACAGGGGCGATCCTGATGGGGTCACACGGGAGGTGCCTCCCCAATTGCCATGGGAGCGCTGCTTAGAAGTGCGGCGACGGAGGGTAAAGCGGCGGTCCCCGTCTTGGCGGTTCTTCGGGCAGGCCGATATCCCGCCGAATATGCGCATCAAGGTTGTCCACAGCGGTCATTTTTATCCGCGGCCCCACCGGTCTGCCCGGTTTACACGGCCCCCGTAACAGCCGCAGGACCAGCCGTAGACCAAGCTGGAGCCGCGCCAGCGGTCCAAGACTGCGCGCGGCTTCTTCCACCAGGGTTAGCGCCAGAAGGCCGGGGTTCGACCCCGGTTTGCCAAAAGGCAACTGGGCCAGTTCAAAGGGATCATTTCTGGTCATAATGGGTCTCCACCCCACAAAGGGTGGCCTTTCATCAAAAGTTTGAATGGAACCAACCAGATCCACGCGCTGCTCAGCGACGGCAGTGAAACCCACAGAGGGGACACCAGAAGGCACACCATAGGACGCCTGCAAAACAAAGCGCAAAGACGCGCTATTAGCGGCTTCAGCTCAGGGTTAGGTTGGAGTTTGGTTCAATTCTGCGGCCCGAAGGTCGCCACGACAGGTTTACGAGGCTGTCACTGCATCCGGGCGTCGGATGATGGCAGCGCCCAGCCAGGAAGGTTGGCGTACGTCATAACAATTGGTCATCAAAACGCCTCCTCTAGGCTAAAAACCAATGGACCTTTACATGCGCAGCACCGGAATTTGGTGACGCAAAACGCGCAGTAAGATTGAACATATACCGTAATACCCGCAAGGGGTGATTCTATCCAAGTCTGGAATTCCAGACATGCGTGTCTTTGGTGGTTGTGTGGCCATATGGAGACAATGCCCACGCAGGCCTCTTTTGGATATCGTGCCGGTTTCATGCCCCCCCCGCTTCAACAAAGGGCTCAATTGCGCCCCACTCGGGCAAAGATAACGCTTTCTTTTTCGATAGATCGCCGGTTATCGGGCAGCTCTTGCAGAATTTCACCGCGCATCAGCTGGATCTCAGATGACCTTCTTTCAACCTCGCCTGCAGAAACGCGCGGACAAGCTCTTCGGGCGCGCAGCCCTGCTGCAGCGCCTGTGCCGCCACCGCCTGCCTCTGCTGGGGCGGCAACTGCAGGGGCAGCCGAGACGTCGAAGCCGCAGGATAAATTAGGGGCACCACACCGTCGGACAGCCCCGCCTGCACCAACCGCCGCAGCACATCCGCAAGACTGCGCCCCCGCGCCCGCGCCCGCAACGCCGCGCGTTCCTTGGTATTAAGTGGGATCAGCATAAGACGGTCGGGGTGTTTACGGCTCATGCGCGCAGCCTAGCGGTGCAATGTAACAGGAGAATTCGGCTTAGCCCTTAAAACAATTCTCTCGATGCCAACGAAGATAATCATTATGAGGCTTTAGATTTGCCGCTTTTGGGACAATCAACCGGAGATCCGGCACCAGCAAGCGGGAAAGTGTTTCGGTTGCCACGGTATCTTTAGCCACCAAAATACTGTAATCATCATCCACACTCACCAAACCGCGATCGAACATCCAATGCAAGGTCCCGGAGAGAGCCATCCCATTTCGCACGACATCAGGCCCATTATGTTCGACTGGAAGAATATGCGCCGCTTCGACCTCTGGCCGCCCTCCTCCATTTCGCAGTTCTAAACCTGACAAAGCGCAAACACCACCGTAAGCGAACTTCACCTGCTTGGCGAAACTGCGATCCCGCAACTTTCTCGATACCAGAATACTCTCACGTGGCGCATGGACGAAGGTTGCCTGCGCTTCGCCAAAGCCATTTGCATCGACATCTATCGCACCGGTTCTGGGCAAACGATCCGGATGAGAGGCAACTGAGAACCCCGCAGCCAGAATTTTATCGAAGTCAGCGTCTGAAATCCGCCGGACGGACCTGGAATTTTTGCCCCTCGACAGGGGCAAACCGGTTTCATAGGGCGTGCCGTCTGATTGCAATCGAGGCACATTCGCTTCCCCGGTCAAGTATCGCATAGGCTTTTTTCGGATCAGAAGGATCATCGCGAATACCTTCTATGCGCTGCACAGCGTAGTATCCGCGGTTCCCTCCATCGCGGCCTTCATAAAAAATGACCCAATCTCCAACCGTTTCATCAACGACACTCAAATACTGCTGTTTCGGAAAATGATAGGCGATACCCGGTTGGTCATCATAGCTGGAGTGCGAGGACTGAATAAAAACTGCCTTGGCCATTGAATTGTTTTCGTGGTTAAAAATCCCGACCAGGCTTCCAGGTCTTTGATCTAACGTCAATGAGCTGCCCTGAACCCAAAAACAAAAAAGGGCCGCCCAAAGGCGACCCTTTCCGTGTCTTACCACTGGATAGCTGATGACCCTCTCGGCAGACCTCTCTATGGGGGAGGTCGCCTGTCGGGCATCACAAGTCCAAAGGACTGCGCTCTCGTGACAAAGGCTCCCCAAGGGGAGCCTTTGCACTGCCGCATAAGACAGAATTTCCAGAGGAAATTCGTCTTACATCATGCCGCCCATGCCGCCCATGTCGGGCATGCCGCCTGCAGGCGCGCCGCCGTCTTTGGAGGGCTTGTCTGCAACCATCGCTTCGGTGGTGATCAGCAGGCCAGCAACCGATGCCGCATCTTCCAGCGCGGTACGGGTCACTTTTGCCGGGTCGATCACACCGAAGGAGAACATGTCGCCATATTCTTCGGTCTGCGCGTTGAAGCCGAAGGAGGTTTCCGCGGACTCGCGGACTTTGCCTGCAACGACCGCACCGTCAACACCTGCGTTCTCAGCGATCTGGCGCAGCGGCGCTTCGATTGCTTTGCGAACGATGGTGATACCGGCGTTCTGGTCGGAGTTCTGACCTTCCAGACCTTCCAGCGCTTTGCCAGCCTGAACCAGAGCAACACCACCACCAACGATGACGCCTTCCTGCACAGCTGCGCGGGTTGCGTTCAGTGCATCGTCAACGCGGTCTTTGCGCTCTTTCACTTCCACTTCGGTCATGCCGCCAACGCGGATCACAGCAACACCGCCTGCCAGTTTGGCAACGCGCTCTTGCAGCTTCTCACGGTCGTAGTCAGAGGTGGTTTCTTCGATCTGAGCGCGGATCTGGCCAACGCGGGCTTCGATCTCGGCTTTCTCGCCTGCACCGTCAACGATGGTGGTTTCGTCTTTGGTGATCTCGATTTTCTTGGCGGAGCCCAGCATGTCCATGGTCACGGACTCGAGCTTCATGCCCAGATCTTCAGAGATAACCTGGCCACCGGTCAGGATTGCGATGTCTTGCAGCATGGCCTTGCGGCGGTCGCCGAAGCCCGGCGCTTTGACAGCAGCAATTTTCAGGCCGCCGCGCAGTTTGTTCACAACCAGAGTTGCCAGCGCTTCGCCTTCAACGTCCTCGGCAATGATCAGCAGTGGCTTCTGGGACTGAATCACCTGCTCGAGCAGCGGAACCATCGGCTGCAGGGAAGACAGTTTCTTCTCGTGCAGCAGGATCATGCAGTCGTCGAGATCTGCGATCATTTTGTCCGGGTTGGTGACAAAGTACGG
>SPLB01000299.1 GCA_004566265.1 Paracoccaceae bacterium
GAAGATCCGTATAAATACGCAAACGCCTTGGCATTCGTTGACGCGCCCCCCTCTCTGTGTGGCAGATTGACACCAAGGACTGGGAGAGGAGCTGTCCATGAAAAAAACTTATGATTCAGCCGCAGAAGCGCTCGACGGGCTGCTTCATGACGGCATGTTTATCGCTGCAGGTGGCTTTGGCCTCTGTGGCATCCCTGAACTGCTGCTGGATGCGATCAAAGACGCAGGCACCAAGGATCTGACCTTTGCGTCCAACAATGCGGGCGTGGATGATTTTGGCATTGGCATCCTGCTGCAAACCCGTCAGGTCAGAAAGATGATCTCGTCCTATGTGGGCGAAAACGCAGAGTTCATGCGCCAGTACCTCAGCGGCGAACTGGAGCTGGAATTCAACCCCCAGGGTACATTGGCCGAACGCATGCGCGCCGGTGGCGCAGGCATCCCCGGTTTCTTCACAAAGACCGGCGTCGGCACGGTGATCGCCGAGGGCAAACTGGAGAAGCAATTCCCCACAGGCCCAGATGGCGCCATGGAAGACTACATAATGGAGGAAGGCATATTTGCCGATCTGGCGATTGTGAAAGCCTGGAAAGCGGATGAGACTGGCAATCTGGTGTTCCGCAAGACAGCGCGCAATTTCAACGTGCCTGCAGCCACCTGCGGCAAAATCTGTGTCGCCGAAGTCGAAGAAATCGTGCCCACAGGCGCACTAGACCCCGATGCGATCCATCTGCCCGGTATTTATGTGCAACGCCTCATCCAGGGCGATCACGAAAAGCGCATAGAGCAGCGCACAGTACGGGAGGGCTAATCCATGTGGGATCGTAACCAAATGGCGGCGCGCGCCGCACAGGAACTGCAGGACGGCTGGTATGTAAATCTCGGGATTGGCATTCCAACGCTGGTCTCAAATTACATCCCCGACGGGATCGAAGTCACGCTACAGTCAGAAAACGGCATGCTGGGCATGGGGCCTTTCCCGATTGCAGGCGAAGAAGACGCCGACCTCATCAACGCGGGCAAACAGACCATTACCGAACTGCCGCAGACCGCCTATTTCGATAGCGCCCAGTCCTTTGCCATGATCCGCGGTGGTAAAATTGCAATGGCAATCCTTGGCGCTATGGAAGTTGCCGAGAACGGCGACCTCGCGAACTGGATGATCCCAGGGAAGTTGGTCAAAGGCATGGGCGGCGCAATGGATCTGGTTGCAGGCGTTGGCCGCGTGGTTGTGGTTATGGATCACACCAATAAACATGGCGACTCAAAGGTTCTCAAAGCCTGCACCCTGCCGCTGACCGGAAAAGGGGTAGTGGACCGCATTATAACCAACCTCGGTGTGTTGGATGTGGTCGCAGGCGGCCTCAAAATCGTCGAACTTGCCGAGGGTGTGACCGAAACCGAATTGCGCGCAGCAACTGACGCAACGCTGGTTGAATGAATTGGCAAGATCCCCGCGGCGACGCTCAGTCGTTGGTTCGCATGGATCAAGGAACGCCAAACACGACCGGGGGCGCCGGACCGAAGGTTCGGCGCCCCCGGTCGGATCGTGCAGCGATCCGAAACACCTTTACCCCCTTGGCGTTCATTCAGACTGTGAGAAATAGAACCATCTGGAATCATGCTCGGTGGCCTCCGCCATAGGCTACGTCGCACTTGCTAGGCCGCCAGCACTTTGGGAACATTGCCTCGCGTCTCTCTATCAGGTGGCATCCCGGCGTGATCCCGGAGCGCACCGGGACCGGCATCATATGCTGCAGCGGCAACCATTTACGCACCGCCAAAAAAAACTAGGCGGGAGACACGTGTGTGCCCAAGGTTCCGTCTAAAATCTCGAAGCCTTAGCCTTCAAAATCTCCTGCACCAGCTGCAACTTTGGAGTCGGCACTTCTGAGTGGCCCACCAACACTTCCAGCGCCTTTTCCAACCTTGCGGGGCTTTGGAAATCCCCTGCCAGAACCGGGCGTAACGCGCCGCTGTGGGACCCGGTCCCTCCCTTGCGATCTCCGAGTTTTCCTCACCTCCGATCTCTCGGTCAACGCGTCTTCACCTGCGCGCCGTCTGCACCGCTCAATCAATCTGAATGGTCATCAGAAGCCCTGAAACCGGTTTAAGCGGCCAAATACGTTTGGCTGACAACACGCCAAACGAGGGCTCAGTCTCAGTTGGAGCCTGCCCGGAGCGAGTGCCGCAAACGAAGCCAAGAACCCACCCTACAAATAGCAAAACGGCGTTTCTCCCGACGAAAAGACCTGCGAGCGCAATTTTCTGCTCGATTATGCGTTGCGCCCCCACCGTGCCTGCCCTTTCCACCGCAAAACGACCCGACACCGGACCAGAGCGCGGACGCCATCCCACTTACCCCTGCTGTTCTGCCCATTTCGCCCTGCCCTGTCTGCGCACTGATTAAGGAGGGCAGAATAAAATCGCGCACAAATGGGCCGGAAATCGGTCAAAATCGCCGCATTTCCAACCAAAAGGTGGCAGGCGCATCGCGCGCCTTATA
>SPLB01000300.1 GCA_004566265.1 Paracoccaceae bacterium
CGACCCGAGTGCCCCCGAACAGGCGCTCACGGTGGTGCAAGGTGGAGATTTACAGATTGTCGGGCCAAATGGGCGCGACTGGCAGGTGAGCCTGATCGAAGACACCGCCCCACTGATCGGCCTAACCGGCAGCAGTGAGGTCGCCGCTGATGACAGCCTGACACTGCCTTTCACTGCCAAAGACGACTATGGTGTCACAGGGGGGTACATTCGCATAGAGTTGGACCTTGCTTCCATTGTCCGTCGGCATGGGCTTGAGGTCGCACCAGACCCCCGTGCGGCGCTGGAACTGCCGTTGCCGTTGACCCTCACCGGGGACCGCCGCGCATTTACGGAGGCGCTGATTGATGACTTCAGCAAACACCCCTGGGCCAACTTACCAGTGCGCCTCACGTTTGTAGCGGAGGATGCGGCGGGCCAATTGTCGGACCCGACGGTGTTGCAAATCCCCCTAGGCGCGCGCCGTTTCTTTGATCCGGTGGCTGCTGCGTTGATCGAACAGCGACGTGATCTTTTATGGAGTCGTAAAAACGGTCCCCGTATTGCGCAGGTCCTGCGCACCTTGGCGCATTATCCGTCGGAGCTTTTTGACCAAGCGGGTCATTACCTGCAACTGAGGGCCATTTTGTTCAAACTGGAAGATGGTTTGCAGGACGGATTGGACATGGCCACGCAAGAGCAGCTGGCCGAGGCGTTGTGGGGGCTGGCCCTGCAGTTTGAAGAAGGTGAGGTCGGCGATGCGCTCGAACGGATGCGCCAGGCGCAGGACCGTCTGTCACAGGCCATGCGCGATGGGGCCAGCGATGAAGAGATCGCCCGCCTGATGCAGGAATTACGTGACGCCACTCAAGATTATATGCGCCAATTGTCGCGACAGGCTGCGCAGGAGGCAGAGGATCTGGAACCGGGTGAACAGGGCGGGGACAGCATGACGTTGTCTCAATCTGATCTACAGGCGATGATGGACCGCATTCAGGACCTGATGGAACAGGGCCGCATGGCGGAAGCAGAACAAGCCCTGCGTGAGTTCCAGAAGATGATGGAAAATATGCGTATGACCCAAGGCAGGGGAGGGCAGGGCGGCAGTCCGGGGCAGCAGGCGATGGAAGGGCTCGCCGGTACGCTGCGTGATCAGCAGAACCTTTCGGACCAAGCCTTCCGCGATCTGCAAGAGCAATTTAATCCGAACAGCCAGCCCAATGGGCAGCAGCCCGGCACCCAGCAAGGGCAACGCACCGGCCCCAACGATCTGGCCCGCCGACAGCAGGCCCTGCGCAATCAGCTGCGCAACCAACAGGGAACCATGCCGCTTTCGGGACCAGAGGGCGACGCGCTGGGCGAGGCGCTTGATCGGGCCAGACGTGCGATGGAAGGCGCTGAGCAGGCCTTGCGGGATGGCGACTTTGGCGATGCCATTGACCAGCAATCCGAGGCGATGGAATCCCTGCGAGATGGTATGCGGGCGCTGGGCGAAGCGTTGGCTGATCAGCAGCAGAGCCAACCCGGCGGTCAGCGTAACGGAAACTCCGGGCGCATGGGAGATGCGCTGGATCCGCTTGGTCGGTCTCGCAACGGTCAGTTTGGCGACTATCTTGGCGATGATCTGTTAAACGGTGGCGCGCTGCGCCGTCGCGCTTGGGATCTGCTCGAAGAGCTACGCCGCCGCGCAGGGGAACGCGACCGCAGCGAACAGGAGCGCGACTACCTGAAGCGTCTGCTCGATAATTTTTAGTAGCGCAGGCCAGGGCTGTCGGGGCCCGGTTTTTTCGATCCTAATATTCAGACTTCAGTACTGAGGCCGCGGACGAGCTCATCCAGCCAAAGTCTCAGATCATCAACCCAAGTGACATAGGTCGTCAGCGCGGCGTCTGCGTCAGGCATAACGCCCGCAATTTCGGGAGCTTGTGCATAGACAAAGACAGCAACCCCCATCAACAACAGCATAAAGACAAAGCCGCTGCGGAACCCTCTGCTGCGTTGCGGAGCGACTTCAAGGGCTTCGGGGGGCTGACTGTGGGCTGCGGCGTCTTCGTCGGACAGGTCCTGCGTAATGTCTTCGATATCAGGCAACAGGTCCCGGCGAGACGCGCTGCGTCGCGGAGGAGTCGCAGATTTCTCCGGCGCTGCCTTCCTTGTCGTTTCCTTGGATTGCATCAGACCCTGAACGGCTGTGGCCACTGCAGCGTGTTCTGTGGGATCCGCGACTTGCACCGCGTCAGACGGCTGCGATTGCTTCTCAGGTGCTTCTGACACAACAGGCGCTTCTTGAGCGGACACAGGAGGGGGCGTGCTCTTGCCGTCGGACTTAGACTCAAAGGAATCTTCCAGGCCCATTTCCGTCTGGGTTTCGAGGTGCTCTCCGGGGGCCGCGCGCAAGGCTGCTTCGCGTTCGGCTTCTTCGCGCAGGATCTGCGACACTTGCGGGTCAATGTTTCGTTTCAGAGGCTCTGAGGCGGTGCCCTTGGCCTTTGTCGTGGGTTCGTGAGGCGGCTGCACCTGCTCTGCAGCCAGCGCTTTGGCGGACAGTTGATACCAGGTGTCACCGCAATTTGAGCATTGCACATCACGCCCTTCCGGCGGGATTATGTCCTCGGGTACTTCATATTGTGCACCACAATTGGGGCAGGTCAGTCGCATTTAATTTCCCCGGTCGCCTCAAATTACCTAATCGGTAACACTGTCAGAGAGTATAAGCCTTTCAATAGGCTGGCAAAAGAAGAAATGCCGCAAGCGGGTGCTTATATTCCCAAGCGTTGCGTTCGAGATTCAGAAACGTAGTTGGCCAAACTGACTGTTGGAACAGGCAGGGGAACGGTTGATGACCCATTGAAACTGCCCGACCAAAGGTGCACAACAGCCGGTATTCTTGGAGGTGAATGGGGCCACACGTGATCGAGCTGGACAATCTGGGCTACAACTATGGCGGAGGCGAGCTGTTGAGCGACGTCTCAATTCAGCTGGGGTCGGGCTCCTTTCATTTTCTGACCGGGCCATCTGGGGCTGGAAAGACAACGCTGCTCAAGCTGTGCTACGGCGCATTGACGCCGACAGCTGGCCGAGTCCGAGCCTTTAATATGGATGTGCGCGGTCTGGACCGGGACCAGATGGCCCACCTGCGCCGCCGCATCGGCGTGGTACATCAGGACTGCCGGTTTCTGGATCACCTGTCTCTCAAAGAGAACATTGCCTTGCCGCTGACGGTGTCCGGTCGTGATACCGCCGGTGAGGAAGAAAACCTGCGTGAACTTCTCAGTTGGGTGGGCCTGACAGACAGAATGGATGCCCGGCCGCCCGAATTGTCGGGCGGAGAACGCCAACGTGCGGCGCTGGCCCGGGCTGTTATCCTGTCGCCTGACGTCATTATCGCCGATGAGCCTACAGGGAATGTGGACTGGGAAATGTCCCAGCGGTTGCTGCGCCTGCTTGTAGAGTTGAACCACATGGGGAAGACAATTCTTGTGGCGACCCATGATCTGTCGCTCATCCGCGCAGCCAAAAACCAAGTGCAGGCGCGGGTGCTGCGCATCTCAAGCCGCCAATTGCAACTGGCGGGAGCGGATCTATGAGGTCCTTGAAATTTCTTCTGTTGGGCGATGCCCAGGCCGACCGCGTGGTGCCGCCCACTGGCTTTACCGCGCAGCTGACGCTGTTTGTCTCTGGCGCGATGGCGTTCTTGTGTGTCTTTGCACTGGCTTTGTCGATGGCCTCGGGCCGTGTGGCAGATCGCTGGGCGGATGAGTTGGCCCGCGCCGCCACACTGCGCATCAATGCACCCGCCGCACAAAAGTCCGCCCAGACCGAAGCGGCGCTGAAAATTCTGGAACAAACCCCCGGTGTGGCGTCTGCCCGCGCGCTGACCGCCGAAGAGCAATCGGCCCTATTGTCGCCGTGGTTCGGCTCTGGTCTACCGGTCGACAGCTTGCCGATCCCACAGTTGATCGAGGTGATCGAAAACGAAGACGGCTACGACGCCACGGGTCTGCGCCTCCGCCTGCAGGCCGAGGTGCCGGGCGCTGTGCTGGACGACCATGCCCGCTGGCGCCGTCCGCTGGTGGATGCGGCGCTGTCGCTGCGGCGCCTGTCGGTCGTGTCGATCCTGCTGATCGGCGGCGCAATGGCTGCGATGATTACGCTGGCGGCCAATGCCGCGCTGGCGGCCAATGCGCAGGTGATCGAGGTCTTGCGCCTGGTCGGTGCACAAGACAGCTATATCGCGCAGGCCTTTGTGCGCCGGTTCACCCTTCGTGCTCTTTTGGGCGGCGGAGCTGGCATGGCGCTGGGGATGATCGGCGTGCTCTTGATGCCTGCGGCCTCTGAGGAAGGGGGCTTTCTGACGGGCCTTGGCTTTCAGGGCCTTGGCTGGCTCCTGCCGCTTCTGATCCCGCTCCTTGGTGCAACTGTTGCCTTTGTCGCCACCAGCCGTGCAGCAAATAAAAAACTGGGAGAACTTGCGTGAGCCACGCCATACAATTTCTGCGGTCCATTGTTTTCGTGGGTCAGATGTACCTGATGTTGCCGATCTTCGGCCTTGTCTTTGCCCCTTGGGCGATCTTCAGCAAAAAGGGCGCGCGCGTCTGCTGCAAAAGCTATTCACGCTATGTGTTCCTGACCGCGCGGCTGCTGGTTGGTATCCGCTGTGAAGTGCGCGGCAACGTGCCAAAAGGCGAAGTTCTGATCGCGGCAAAGCACCAGTCTTTTCTGGACATTATGATGATCTTCACCGCGCTTCCGACAGCCAAGTTCATTATGAAACGCGAGATCCTATATACGCCGGTGATTGGCCAATACGCAAAGCTTCTGGACTGTGTGGCGGTGGATCGCGGCAAGCGCGGTGTGGCCATCCAAAAGATGGTCGAAGACGTAGAGGCCGGGCGCCAGGACGCCGGGCAGCTGATCATCTATTCGCAAGGGACACGCGTCGCACCGGGCGTGAAAAAAGACTACAAAGTCGGCACCGGGGTTCTCTATGAACAGCTGAACCAGCCCTGCGTGCCGGTGGCGACAAATGTGGGTGTCCTGTGGCCGCGTACAGGAATCTGGCGCAAACCCGGCACAGCGGTTGTTGAGTTCCTCGACCCGATCGATCCCGGCCTTGGTCGCGAAACCTTCATGGGAATTTTGGAAACGCGCGTCGAAGCAAAATCAGATGAACTGATGCGAGAAGCGGGGTTTGAACCAAATGGAATACATCAAAACGCTTGAGGATTTGGAGGCGCGTTACGGACAACCCGGCGCGCCTTCGTTGCGTAAGGTGGTGCGACAAATGACGCCGCTTTATCGCAAATGGATTATGGCGTCACGGCTGTGCATGCTGACCACTGTTGGTCCTGAAGGGACCGATGGCAGTCCACGCGGTGATGATGGTCCTGTGGTGCTGGAACTGGATCCGGGGACGCTGGCTTTGCCCGATTGGCGCGGCAACAATCGTCTGGATTCTTTGCGCAATATTGTTTGCGATGGTCGTGTGTCGCTGATGTTTCTGGTGCCGGGCTCCAACAATGTGATCCGTTTGAATGGCACCGCACAGATCACAGCTGATGCCGAACTGCGCGCGCGGTTTGAAAAGGATGGCAAGCAACCTGCCACGGTGATCGTCATTTCGATCCAAGAGATCTACTCACAATGCGCCCGCGCGCTGATCCGCGCGCGCACCTGGACCAGCGGTGACGAAAGTGCGGGCCTGCCCACAGCGGGGGAGCTTCTGGCCGAAGCCTCGTCAGGGGAAGAAGGTGGCGAAGCCTACGACCGCGAATGGGCCCCACGCGCGGCAAAAACAATGTGGTAACTTTTTTCGATTTGTCGCGACGGAAATGAAGCGACGCCGTGTGACGACAGCCGAGACCAAGGCACACGTTTGCGCCCGCTGGCATTCTGCTGTGCGACAAGAGCGTGACCACCACGCACGTCGCTAGTGCGACGTTGGACGTCTGACAAGGCTGAGGGTACTACCGGCGTATTCTCCCCAATCTGGATAGGAAAACGCATAGACACCCCAATGCGTGCTCTTGGGAAACAGCTCCCGTCGGATCAAAAATGCCTTAATTTTGGCCTCCAAGTGTTTGGAGGAAGGCGGGAGTCAATAGTCTTGGAACAGTTCAACTATCCGTTCTGCTCGACTTTTGCTTGGCCTAATCGCAGCCGCGCCTGAATAGCCGAGCGCGAGTCCAACCAGCACAATGGATGCAAGTCTGCGTCTCTTCAATTCTTTATTCCAAACAAAAAGGCCCGCTCAAAAATGTTGAGCGGGCCTTTTGTCATTTAGCTGTGGATCGCGCCGTCGCCGAGGGCGAGTGCCGCTTCACGCACCGCCTCAGAGAACGTCGGGTGGGCGTGACAGGTCAGGGCGATGTCCTCGGAAGAGGCACCAAACTCCATGCCAACGCAGATCTCGTGGATCAGGTCACCCGCTGCCGGGCCAATGATCGCAGCCCCCAAAACGCGGTCGGTTTCCGCATCGGCAATCAGCTTCACAAAGCCATCGCCCTGCCCCACGGCCTTTGCGCGGCCATTGCCCATGAAGTTGAACTTGCCAACCTTAATTTTGCGACCTTCGGCCTTGAGCGCGTCCTCGGTGGCGCCAACGGTGGCGACTTCGGGGGTGGTGTAGACAACGCCCGGAATGACGCCGTAGTTGACGTGACCATGTTTGCCCGCGATGACCTCGGCAGCGGCCATGCCTTCGTCTTCGGCTTTGTGCGCCAGCATCGGGCCTTCGATCACATCGCCAATGGCATAGATGCCGGGAACATTGGTCTGCCATTTTGCGTTGACCGCGATTTGTCCGCGCTGGGTCATTTCAACGCCAAGAGCCTCCAGACCCAGCCCTTCGGCATAGGGTTTACGGCCCGTGGCCACCAGAACCACATCCGCGTCAAGGACCTCTTCGGTATCCGGTGTCTTTTTCAGCGCGTATTTCACTTTGGCTTTGGTTTTGCTGGCGTCCACACCCTGAACTGCGGCCCCCATGAGAAACTTCAGACCCTGCTTTTCAAGAATCCGCTTGAAGGTGCGCTGGACGTCCTTGTCCATGCCAGGGCAGACCGCGTCCATGTATTCAACGACGGTCACGTCCGAGCCCAGTCGGGCATAGACAGAGCCCAGCTCCAGACCGATGACGCCTGCGCCGATGACAGTCATTTTCTTTGGCACTTTGGGCAGTTCCAGCGCGCCGGTGCTGTCGACCACAACGCCGCCTGCATTGTCCACGGTCACGCCGGGCAGGGCCGACGGCACAGAGCCGGACGCAATGATTATGTTTTTGGTC
>SPLB01000301.1 GCA_004566265.1 Paracoccaceae bacterium
AGGACATCCGGCAACCACCCGCCCAGGATCGCACCTGTAGCCAATCCACTGGCTCCGGCCCATTGTGCCCTGGCCAGTGCGGGCTGAACATCCACATCAGGCGCGGCGGCCTTGAAGCCCTCCACAAACCACGCATCCAAGGTCCCTGACCGCAACGCACGGCCAAATCCGATGAAGGCAAAGGACAAGGCCAGCACGTAGAAATCCCGAGTCACGAGAAACAGCGCCAAAGCGACCAGACTGGCGGTGACCGCGGCCAAAAAGACCGGCTTGCGCCCGATCGTATCCGCAAGCCCGCCAAAAGGCAGCTCCATCGTCATGGTTGAAAGCGAATACACGCCAAACAACAGCGAAATTTGAAACAGGTCCATGCCCCGATCTGTCAGCGCAAGTGCGACCACTGCAACCGTCAAGCCCATCGCAAAGCGATCCAGAAACTGATGTGTCTGAAACACCTGAACGTGCCGTCGCGCCGCGCCCGTAAGGGCTGCGAAAGATGCCTCTGCCTCTAATTCCATACCTGCACCCTGTGCAATGCTGCCCAAAGGCACAAGCCCTTTGGTGGGATTATTTGTTAAGCAGTGGACGGTTAAACAAGTTTTCGTCAGCAGGTCTCGGCCACCGTTTCACCGCATCAAGATCGATGGCAAAACACAGCATCATGGCTAGATCGCGCCCAGGTTCGCGCACTCTGAAAGCGTTCAAGACAGTACCGCTTTTCAACGTCACAACCGGCTGGTGTCGACCTGTCTTCCGCCCGGCTGGCGCCAACGGCAACGATGAAAAACACTTCTTCCGAACGTCAAACATGGAAAGGGAATAACGCAAAAAACCGCCTGGATCCCAGGCAGCGCTTTGGTTTGGACTGACGGCTGAGCAAGAAACCCTATAGGCGCTCTGTGGAATGAAAGAGCTGCAGCGCCGCGGTTGCTTTCTGCAACCTCCCTGTTCAGTTTCCAACCGCCTTTGGACGGCAGGGACTGCAGGTTGACACTCTCACCTTTGATGCGCCTAGGGTGGACTTCAGTGTCCCCCATGAGTTTATGCATCGTTTTGCGGGTCAGCCTGTCTTGGTTAGGGAGGGTTTTCTCCCGGTAGGTGCGGCTAATCTGCTTTGGCTTAGTAGATGTAGCGGATCTGGTCAGACCAGTAACGCTCCATCCGTTTGAGGGAGTTCGAAATATCCTCGATACCTTCAGCGGTAATCACTTTTTTGGTTTCAAGTCCCTCTGCATGGCGGGCAAACAGTGAGGCCACGACATCGCGGATCTCGCGACCACGTGGTGTCAGACGGACGCGCACTGAGCGGCGGTCAATCTCACAGCGCTGATGGTGCATATAGCCCATTTCCACCAGCTTCTTCAGGTTGTAGCTGACATTGCTACCCTGATAGTAACCTCGGGTCTTTAGTTCGCCTGCTGTCACCTCATTGTCGCCAATGTTGAACAGCAAAAGAGCCTGTACGGCATTGATGTCGAGAACACCAACACGTTCAAACTCATCCTTGACCACGTCCAGCAACAAGCGGTGCAGTCGCTCCACCAAGGCCAGCGCGTCAAGATAACCAGTCATAAAGCCTTTGGCTTCTGTCTGGCTGAAGGGTCGTTCCATACTCATTCAGCATCTCCGAATCGAAATTGCTTCGAAGCCAATTTGCACGATAAACCCCAACAATGAGTTAAACCGAATTTGCCTCTATTTTTGGAAGGTTTGCGAAATTCCCGCGACAAGCTCAGCCAAAAAAGGCGGCGGCGCCACCTGACCCGTCACCCATTGATAAAGATCCTGATCATTATTCATCAAAAGCCGATCAAACAGATCGAGCTGCGCGTCTGACATCCCTTCAAGATTGGCCTTCGCATAGGCCATCAGCAGAATGTCCATCTCCTTGATCCCCCGCCGCATGGACCGCATTTGCAGACGCTTGATGCGGTTTTCGCGGGTTTCAGTCTTGGGGATGATTTCGCTCGGCACCCTCATGCTTGGGTCTCTGTCAGGCGGCGCAGTGTTTTCTCTATGCGGCCTGCACGTTCAATCTGTCGGCGCAAATCTTCGCGCAGGCTACGCAGCTCGCGCAAGAGCGCCTGATAGTCTGCGCTCTCTTCTTCTTGGCTCGCGGGTTCCGTCAGATCATCACCTTCACCGGTCAAAAGCCAGGACATCGATACGTTCAAGACGCCAGACATCATAGACAACTTATTGGCGCGCGGTTCGGACAGATCCTGCTCCCACGCCATGACAGTGCTTTTCTTTATCCCCAAACGGCGCGCCAGCTGCGCTTGGCTCATGTCGACTGCTTCGCGTGCAGCAGCCACCCGGTCGCCAAAGGTTGCCGCATCCGGGCCATACCAGTCAAATTCCGTTTCGCTCATACCCCAGCCCTCCTTCAGGCCTGTATTCTCGGCGCGACCACTGCCCTGCCCTCTGTCCGTTTCGAGACTTTCTTGGGGTGCAATGCTTTGCTTGATTGCATTTCGCCGTCATCCTATGACGTTTGCCAGCATTATTCAAACCAAGGCCGTGCGATGACGTTTCTTTCCAAGACCCTTGCCCGTGTAAAACCTTCTCCGACGATGGCGATGACGGCCAAAACCCAAGAATTGCGCGCCGCCGGACGCGATGTGATTGGCCTCAGTGCGGGCGAACCCGATTTCGACACCCCTGAGAACATCCGCAAGGCCGCAGCCACGGCCATTGAAAGCGGCAAGACCCGCTATACAGCCGTGGATGGCATTCCGGAACTGAAGGCAGCCATCTGTGCAAAATTCAAACGCGACAATGGGCTGGACTACACCCCTGCGCAGGTCACGGTGAACGCCGGCGGCAAACACACGCTTTACAACGCTTTTATGGCAAGCCTGAACCCCGGCGATGAAGTGGTGATCCCTGCCCCTTATTGGGTGTCCTACCCCGATATGGTGCGTCTGGCAGGTGCTGAACCGGTTCCGGTGGAAACCCGTCTGGAAGATGCTTTCAAACTGACGCCCGAAGCTCTTGAGGCGGCAATTACAAAAAAGACCAAATGGTTTATTTTCAACTCGCCCTCGAACCCCAGCGGAGCGGGCTATTCCGCGACCGAGCTGAAGGCGCTGACGGATGTTCTCATGCGCCACCCACATGTTTGGGTGATGACCGACGATATGTACGAGCATCTCGCCTATGATGGTTTCAAATTCGCAACGCCCGCGCAGGTTGAACCCGGCCTTTATGACCGCACGCTGACCTGTAATGGGGTCTCCAAAGCCTATGCGATGACCGGCTGGCGCATTGGGTACGCCGCAGGGCCTGAGACGCTGATTGCAGCCATGCGCAAGGTGCAGTCCCAGTCCACGTCGAACCCCTGTTCGGTCAGCCAGTATGCCGCTCTTGAGGCATTGAATGGCCCGCAGAACTATCTGGAGACCCACAGTGAGGTTTTTGTCCGACGTCGCAATCTGGTGGTGAAGATGCTGTCTGAAATTGACGGGATCACGTGTCCGGTGCCCGAAGGGGCGTTTTACGTTTACCCGTCAATTGCAGCACTGATTGGCAAGACGACGCCCAAAGGCACCTATATCGAAAACGACGAAACTTTTGCCGCTGCGCTTCTTGAGGAGGCCGATGTAGCGGTTGTCTTC
>SPLB01000055.1 GCA_004566265.1 Paracoccaceae bacterium
AGGGTGGCAATGGCCGTAGGGAAACGCAAACCCCTTTCACGATGTGCGAATATCTGGGGCTTGCAGTTGAAGGGAAAAGCACATGGACAGCTGGTTTTTGTCGTCATCCCTTTTGTAGTGGATGTCTGTCGCCAGTTCCCGGATGAGAAACCACCCGAAACCACCTTCGGGAAGACTGTCCAGGTCTTCACCTATTTCCGCCATTTTTCCTTCTGGAAGGATGCCGTTGGGAAAAGGGGTACCTGCATCGTTGATGTTGACCCATAGATGGTCGGGATAAAGGTTGCACCGGACAATGACATCGCCGGGCGCGGTCCCTGTGTAGGCGTGTTCGACAACGTTATTTACTGCCTCGGCCAGGGCGATTTGCACCTCTCCGACACGCACGTCGGGGATGCCCCGCGCCTTCAACTGTTCAACGACACGCAAAATGCCTTCCCGTGCGTCCAGTTCGGTCGCTCGAAACGAGCAGGAAAAAGTCTCTGTCATAAAGCTTTAGCTCCGCAGAGGATCATAAATCTCAAGTGCCGACCTGCTGCAGGTCCAAAGCCTCGGGTAATGTGGCGTATAGGTTGAAAACAGTATCCATGCGAGTTAGGCGGAACACTTTCTCCACCATCGGACTCAGCCCGGCGAGGTCAAGTCTGCGCTCCTTGCCCAGCTGTTTCATGGCCGCCACAATTGCGCCCAGACCACTTGAGTCGATGAATTTGACGCTGGAGAGATCCAGAACAACCCGTGTGGGGCCGCGTTCTGTTTCGACGCGCATATCTTCCTTGAACTGGATTGCCACGGCCGCGTCGATACGTTCGGCGTTGACGGTTACAATCTGCACGTCTTCGGTGACTTTGCTAGTGAGGCTCATTCGTCGTCTCTCAAACATTCGATAAATTTGGGTCCCTTCTATATTCTAAAACTTAGAATTCAGTGAGGATAAAGCGGAAAGTTGGAGGAGAATTTTATGAAAGAAGTCGTGATCGCAGGTGCCGCGCGCACCCCCATGGGGGGGCTGCAAGGGGTCTTCGCACACAGCGATGCAGTGGCCTTGGCGGGCGCTGCCATCCGAGCTGCCCTGGCGGGCAGCGGCGCCAAGACCGTGGACGAGGTTCTGATGGGCTGCGTATTGTCCGCAGGTCTGGGTCAGGCCCCGGCGCGGCAGGCGGGATTGTCTGGGGGGCTGGGCGAGGACGTGCCTGCAACCACGCTCAACAAAATGTGCGGCTCTGGCATGAAGGCCGCTATGATGGCGTTTGACCAGATCGCGCTAGGCCATGCGGACACAATGATCGCAGGCGGCATGGAGAGCATGACCAATGCCCCCTACATGCTGCCCAAGATGCGCGGCGGGGCACGGCTTGGTCATGGGGCGGTGATCGACCACATGTTCCTTGATGGTCTAGAAGATGCCTATGACAAAGGCCGCCTCATGGGCACGTTTGCCGAAGATTGCGCAGACCACTTTCAGTTCACCCGCGAGGCACAGGACGCCTATGCGCTGACGTCGTTGTCCAATGCGCTGGCGGCGCAGGACAGCGGTGCATTTGCGGATGAAATCACACCGGTCACGTTGACCACCCGCACAGGTGATGTCGTGGTCGTTGAAGACGAACAACCCAAGGCCGCCCGTCCCGAAAAGATCCCAACCCTGAAGCCTGCGTTCCGCGAAGGGGGCACGGTTACGGCGGCCAATGCCTCCTCCATTTCGGACGGGGCTGCAGCATTGGTGATGGCCTCTGAAGACGCAGCAAAAGAGCAGGGACTTAAGGTGCGCGCCTACGTGCGGGGGCACGCCAGCCATGCGCAGGCACCCGGCTGGTTCACCACCGCGCCCGTGCCTGCCGCGCAGAAGCTGATGGCCAATTTGGGCTGGACCGTCGAAGATGTGGATCTTTGGGAGGTGAACGAGGCCTTTGCGGTGGTGCCAATGGCATTCATGCACGAGCTGAACATCCCGCGTGAAAAGCTGAACGTGAACGGCGGGGCCTGTGCGCTGGGCCATCCGATTGGCGCGTCCGGCGCGCGGATTATGGTGACCTTGCTCAATGCGCTTGAAACACGCGGCCTCAAGCGGGGCATAGCTGCCATTTGTATCGGTGGCGGTGAGGGCACTTCTATTGCAATCGAACGCCCCTGAATTCTTTTGACGAACGTCCCCATCAGGGGTGAATTGGCTTCATTGTTAAAAGGGGGCAGACTGCTCCCTCTTCCGTGATACCAAAGGACAAGACGATGCGGGCAGATTATGCAACGTTACACAAAACCATCAAAGCCCTGACCGAAGGCGAAACCGACGAAGTTGCCCTGATGGCGACGGTCGCCTGCGAGCTGCACCACAGCGATGACCGCTTTGACTGGACAGGCTTTTACCGTGTCACCGCGCCGGAGGTTTTGAAAATTGGTCCGTATCAGGGTCTGCACGGGTGTCTTGTGATTCCGTTTTCGCGCGGTGTTTGCGGTGCGGCGGCCCGTACGGGCGAGGTCCAGTTGGTTCCCAATGTCGATGACTTTCCTGGCCATATTGCCTGCGCTTCTTCGACGCGATCAGAGATCGTTCTGCCGGTGCGCAACGAAGATGGTCAGGTGATCGGAGTGCTCGACATCGACAGCAATCAGCTGGACGCGTTCACCCAGGAAGATGCGGAGCAATTGACGGCTATTTTGACGGAGGTTTTTGGTGGTCAAGGGTCTGTTCCCCAAATCGGTGTTTGAGGGCACTTCCCTTTCCCCGATCGGATTTACCCTACACTGAACGACGACCCGATGGCCCGTTTCTGGTCTGGTACGCCTTAGGGGGCAAAGTGCTCATGAATATTTCTAAACCAATGTATTTAAACAGTAAGTATCTCATGGGATTTGTGCAGCAAAGCGCATGATTTACCCAAATACTGATTTGGGAAGCCCTCAAATGGTAATTTCGCCGAAACAAAGTGGCGTCAGTTGCACAGCGGTAAGGCCGTACAGCGTTTCGCCATTCTAATTTCAGATGACGTGACGTTTTCAGGAACTTGGCCCTAACCGCCGCGCCGCAGAGAAACGTTTTGGCGCGGGTGTCAAAAGTGGGTGCCAAAAAAAGAACCGCCCCCAATCGGGAGCGGTATCAAACTGTTTGCTTGCCTTTCGTTACTCAGGGGTCCAGCCGCTCACAGCTTTGACCTCAAGGAAGTCCAGCAGACCGTAAAGCCCGCCTTCCCGACCAGAGCCGGACATTTTCATCCCACCAAAAGGAGCGCCAGCAGCGCGGGACTGGCCGTTCATTTCCACCATGCCAGAGCGCAAGCTGCGCGCCAGACGATTGGCACGTTCACTGTCCGACGTCTGCACATAATTGGTCAGGCCATAGGGCGTGTCATTGGCAATCTGTATTGCGTCTTCTTCGGTCTCAAACGGGATAATGACCATGACCGGTCCAAAGATTTCTTCGCGCGCGACGGTCATCTTGTTGTTCACATCCGCAAAGATGGTGGGTTTGACGAAGAACCCTGTGTCCAGCCCTTCAGGGCGTCCCGTGCCGCCGGCAACCAGCGTCGCGCCTTCGTCGATACCCGCTTGGATCAGGCTTTGTATCTTGGTCCACTGCGTCGCATTCACCACCGGGCCAATATGGCGTCCTTCGGCAGAGGCTGGGCCCACTTCAACCGTCGCCGCAACGGCAGCGGCTTCGGCCACAACCGTGTCGTAGATGCTCTTTTGAACCAGCATTCGCGATGGCGCATTACAGCTTTGGCCCGTGTTGTTCATCATATGGAGCACGCCACGTTTGACCGCTTTTTCATCGGCATCGTCAAACAGGATGTTCGCGCCTTTTCCACCCAATTCCAGATGCACGTGCTTGAGGCTCTCCGCCGCTGACTTGGAAATTGCAATGCCCGCACCGGTGGAACCGGTGAACGAAATCATGTCGACGTCCGGGTGGCTGGTCAGCTGAGACCCAACGCCCATGCCATCGCCGTTCACCAGGTTAAAAACACCGGCCGGAAAGCCCGCTTCATGGACCAGCTCTGCAAAGACAACGGCATTGAGTGGTGACTGTTCCGACGGTTTCAGCACCATGGTGCAGCCTGCAATCGCCGCCGCGCCGAACTTCAGGGTGATCTGGTTGATCGGCCAGTTCCACGGCGTGATCAACGCGCAGACGCCAACCGCTTCAAAGATGATGCGGTCATTTGGAGCGTGATCCCCCAAAGGCTGATCGAAGTTAAAGTTTTCGCTGGCCGAAAGAAAATTGTTGAGGTGGCTTGGTCCTGCGGCCACCTGCTGTTCACGCGCCATATCGATCGGCGCGCCCATCTCAAGGGACATGGCTTGTGCCAGATCCTCGGCGCGGGCCTCGATCCGCCCAATCAGCTTTTTGACCAGTGCAATACGGTCGGCAGGCGGGGTTGCCATCCAACCGGGCAGGGCGGCCTTGGCCGCAGCCACGGCTGCATCGGTGTCGGCTTGACCACCAAGGGTAATGACCGCGCAGGGCGTTTCGGTTGAGGGATCGATGACATGGCAGTCATTGGCGGAAGATGGGGCAACCCATTCTCCATTGATATAAAAATCGCGCTTTTCGATCATGATGTCGCTCCGCTCAGTGTTTACGATGCCCCAAAAAGGGTCGTTCTTTGCGCACACAGTGTCAGGGTGAATGGGCACCGGCAAGGGGCGTTTCTGGTCGAGTGTCATCAACTCTGCGTCGCGGTTACACATGGGCAGGTGACTTGCGGCTTTTCACACTTGGCGCGCGAATATTTTTTTGGCACGTTCCACAGAGTTATGCGGCCAGCTTCTTTAAGCCACGTCGTATGTGCTTAGATACCGCACAACTGGTTCACTGAAAAAGAGGAGTTTCTCATGGGCTTGCGCATTAACGAAGTGGTGCCGAACTTCACCGCCGAAACCGATCAGGG